>QIAR01000149.1 GCA_003225595.1 Acidobacteriota bacterium
CTCCTCACGCGTGCTGGAAGCGATTAAGACAATTAAGTCCAAGCTGCCTCAAGTGGAGCTGATCGCCGGGAACGTGGCCACGTTCGACGGTGCTTGTGAACTGGCACGCGCCGGTGCCGATGCTATCAAAGTTGGAATTGGGCCAGGTTCGATCTGCACCACCCGTGTGGTTACCGGTGCCGGAGTGCCGCAGATCACTGCCATCGCGGAGGCGTTTCGTGCCACACGCGATGCTGGTGTCCCTGTGATTGCCGATGGTGGTATCAAGTATTCGGGGGACATCACGAAGGCGCTGGCAGCGGGAGCGGGGGTGGTTATGATTGGATCGCTATTCGCTGGAACCGATGAGAGTCCAGGCGAGCTGATTCTCTACCAGGGCCGCACATTTAAGTCTTACCGCGGCATGGGGTCGCTGGGCGCGATGGCTGCCGGCTCCAGCGAGCGCTACTTCCAGAACACCGATGGAGATTCCTCGGTCGCGATGCCGGTGCTGGGCGAAGGCGAATCGAACCGCCTGTCGAAGCTCGTGCCCGAAGGCATCGAAGGGCGCGTGCCCTACCGCGGCTCGGTCGCGATGATCGTTCAACAAATTGTTGGTGGGCTGAAGTCCGGCATGGGTTATTGCGGCTGCTCAAGCATTGCAGAATTACAGCAGAAGACTCGTTTCGTGCGCATCAGCGTCGCAGGCCTGCGCGAAAGCCATGTCCACGATGTCATGATCACCCGTGAGGCTCCGAATTATGCATTGGAGTAGCGCGGGTGCGAGCCTCCCATCTTTGTCGGGTGGGAACTCACAATCTTGAACCGTTCCCGAAACGACGTAGGTAAGGCGTGGATCGCGGCCGCGCTCTGGATCGGTCTGATCGCAGTGGAGTCCAGTAACCTACTCTCTGCCGCGAACACAAGCCGTTTCCTTTATCCGCTGCTCACGTACTTGTTTGGCCACATCGATCCCGTAAGATTTTTATATTGGCATCACATGGCGCGCAAAATCGGCCACGTCGTTGGGTACGGTATTCTCAGTTTTCTCCTTTTCCGGGCGTGGCGCGCGACGCTCCCGTCGCTGAGTCCTCATGGTTGGTCTTGGAAGTGGTCATGGATTGCGATTCTCATGACTGCGTTGGTCGCCAGCCTAGATGAGTGGCACCAAACTTTCCTTGCCTCTCGGACTGGAGCATTCAGCGACGTGGCACTGGACACGGTCGCCGGAATTGGAGCACAGATCCTGATTTACCTGTTACTACGTGGATTGCGTTTGCGGATCGCGCGAGTCACTGCCTAACTGTCATAACCCGCCTCTTGGGGTTGAATTGACGTTTGGCATAATCAGCAAGACGGAGACTGCCCAAATTTTTGCCGCGGTGATTGTTTTCACGTATATCTCCACACTCCTCACGCAGCGGCGTCGGTCTGCTTCCTCCGCGAAACAAGCAGCAACAGTGCTGAGACCACGGCGATTCCTGCGGACACATAAAAGGGCAAGTGCGGCCCGTAGTGCTTCCACAGTTCTCCGGTGATGATGCTGGCTAGCAGCGTGGCGACGCTGGTCACAAAGAAATACACGCCCAGCGCACGCCCGCGAACCGGCACTGCTACTGTTTCGACAATAAGCGCCTTCAAAACGGGAGTGCTGAGCGCATAGAACAAGCCATACGAAGCCATGCTCAGCCAGATCGCGAGGGTGGATGGCGCGAGCCCGAAGACGAAGTACACTGCCGCGAACACCAAGTAACCGGCAGCCGCAATCGCGCGTCGGGAAAAGCGATCGCTGAAATGGCCCGCGGGCCAGGAGAGTAGTGTGTAGGTGATGTTGAACACCAGTCCGAGCAGCGGCGCGTGTTTTGCAGGGATGCCAATGCTCTGCGCGCGCAGCACCAGAAACATATCGCTCGAGTTCCCCAAAGAGAACAGCGTCACCGCAACGAGCACATAGTAGAAGCTGCCGGGCAGGTGCGGGCGCCACCAACTGATGCTGGCACCGGCCGAATCTCTCAAGGTGGGTGATGCCAACGGATTCTTGATCGCCGCTCGCGCGGTCTGCGATACAGAATTTTCTTTCGACACCCGCCCGCCCGTCTCGCGGATTCCGAGCGCCGCTACCAGGATGCACAAGAGACCCGGGACCACAGCAGCCCAGAAGATCCCGCGCAAGCCGAAGTGCGGCAGCAGCAAGAGTGCAGCCAGCGGACCGGCGATCGCGCCGGCGGAATCCATCGCCTGGATCAGGCCGTAGGCGGAGCCGATGCGAGATCTGTCCACCGACTCAGCAACCATCACATCGCGCGGCGTGCCGCGCACGCCTTTCGAGAAGCGGTCAACGAAGCGAACGATAAGCACATGCCACCAAGACGTGGCGATGGCGAGGATTGGCTTGACCAGGTTGGCGACGAAGTATCCGGAAACCACGATTGGTTTGCGGCGTGGGAGGCGGTCGGCGAGATATCCGGAAAAGAGCTTGGCAAATGAGGCGACGCTTTCCGCGATGCCTTCGATGACGCCCAGCTGCGCGGGCCCGGCGCCGAGCGAGGCTAAGAATGCGGGGAGCACCCAGTAGGCCATCTCGCTCGCGGTGTCGTTCAGGAAGGAAGTGGCACCGAAGGCGTAAACGTTGCGGGAAGCCGATTTTCTTGCGGCAGGAGGCGTCTCAAGCATCAAGGAGTTTCTATCACAATGCCCTGACGACTGACGACCGGCCCTTGCTTGACTCAGTACATCGCGTCGTACTTGGTGACGACCCATTCACCATCTTTGAGTTCGGTAGTGACGGAGAAGAGTTCATTGTAGGTGCCATTCTGGCCGGCCAGGTTGCGGCGGGTGCCACGGTAATGCAGGATGCGGAGCGGTGCGGCGTCTTCCCAGTCGACCAGTTCCCAGACAAGCAGCGGGTGTCGCATCTCGGAATCGCATATGAAAGCGGCATACTTCTTACGGTAATCCTTCTCCCATTTGGTGAGTTCTTGCTGACATTGTCCGTCCCGCATGGCGCGGACGAATTTGGCGGCGGCCTGCTCGGATGCACGGTCGCGCAAGGGGTTCATAGTGATTGAGTTCGGAATGCCGGAAAGCGGATCCCTCTCTTCCGAACGCGCCAGCACGGGACCCTGGTTGGTCAGCCAGACCAGACCTCCGAAGAAGATCAGTAGGATCAACACGCCTGCGCAGATAGCGATACCGATTTGGTTGCGGGAGAACACCATGGTCCGCGCTAGTGTACCGCGAGAACGGATGGGCACGGCAAGATTACGGCGGATAGGGACCAGAAGGCATACACGGCGGACGTTCAGAGCATAGCCGGACAGCGTCTTCGGTCCGCTTTCAACAAGGAATTCGCCTCATCAGATTACATTTGGTCGGCATTCGTTTTCGGTAACGGCGATACAAGACGGCGTCACCGCACTTGGTGAGAAGACTCCCCACGCACAACGAGCGGAGTGCTTTTCCAAACGTTCTGGCTACTCTTTGCTCTCGCCCCCGGCAGCGGGTTCGGCGCCGCCCTCGGCCTTCGCCTGGGCTTCAGCCTCCTCCATCGCCTTCTTGGTTTCTTCGACACGCTTGGCTCGAGCTTCGGCGCGTTTCTGGCGCTTCTCTTCCTGCAACTTCTCGCTGCCCAGCAACTCGATAAACGCCTTCTCAGCGCCGTCACCCTTCTGCCAGCCAGCGCGTACGATACGCAAATAGCCGCCGTCACGATCTCCGAAACGGGGAGCGATGGTGTCGAAAAGTTTATCGACGGCATCATCTGTCATGAGATAACCGGCTGCCCGGCGGCGGGCCGCGAGATCGCCACGTTTGCCAAGGGTGATCATTTTTTCCACGTGCGGTCGCATGGCTTTGGCTTTGGGCACGCTGGTTTCCACGCGCTCCTCGATTATGAGGGAAGTCACCAGGTTGCGCAGCAGAGCGCGACGATGGCTCGTGTTACGACCTAATTTCCATCCTGCAACTTTATGACGCATGGGAAACCTCAGTTCTCAGTTCTCGGTTGCCAGTTCTCAGTGAATTCTCGCCTCGCTCGGAAAGGTAAATTGCAAGAACAGGAGCTCGTTGGACGATTATTGCGGCACGATTAAAATCGCGCCCTGATACGAAACCCTTACCCAAACCCGGAACCTTGAGTGCAATCTTCTCAGGATCGCGGGAGCAGAGACCGCTGCCCGTGCTGCAATTCATCCCCACAATTAGAACTGATCGTGGTCGTTGTCAGCGTACGCCGATGCCGGCAGGACTTGGTTCGATGTAGGGCCGGGCACCGCGTTGCCGTGCTCATCGATCTTCATCCCCAGGCTCAAGCCCATGGAAGCGAGAATCTCCTTGATCTCGTTCAGCGACTTGCGGCCGAAGTTCTTGGTCTTAAGCATTTCGGCCTCGGTCTTCTGCACCAGCTCACCGATGCTCTGAATATTGGCGTTCTTCAGGCAGTTGTAGCTGCGCACCGAGAGCTCAAGTTCCTCTACCGAACGGTTCAAGTTTTCGTTTCGGATTTCAGGCTTACGCTCCTCGCTCGAGCCCGCGGTTTCGATCTCCTCCTCGAAGTTAATGAAGATGTTCATGTGGTCCTTAAGCAGCTTCGCCGCAAGGCCGATGGAATCGGCCGGTGTGATCGAGCCGTTGGTCCACACTTCGAGGGTAAGTTTGTCGTAATCGGTGATCTGGCCGAGACGCGCCGCTTCGATTGTGTAATTGCACTTGCGCACGGGCGAATGCACCGAATCGATCGGGATGAATCCGATGCCGAGGTCTTCATCAAAATTCTTGTCAGCAGAAACGTAACCGCGACCGCGCTTGAGACGCATTTCCATATCAAGCTTGCCGCCTTCGCTCACGGTTGCGATGTAAACGTCTTTGTCGAGGACTTCAACGTCGGCATCCGCCTCGATCATGCCCGAAGTGACCACCCCGGGCTGGTCGGAGCGCAGATAGATTGCCTTGGGCGCGTCGGCCGAAAGCTTGAACGGAATCTGCTTGAGGTTGAGGATGATATCGGTGGCATCCTCTACGACGCCGGGGATCGACTGAAATTCGTGCAGCACGCCTTCGATCTTGACAGCGGTGACGGCTGCGCCCTCAATAGAACTGAGCAGTACGCGCCGCAAAGCGTTGCCGATGGTGGTGCCGAAGCCGCGCTCAAAAGGTTGTGCCCAAAACATGCCGTGTTTGTCAGTCAAGTTCTCGGTGTCGACGGCGAGACGTTTCGGTTTCTGAAAGCCTTTCCAAAACATTGTTTTCTCCATTCGGCCATTTGGCTCAGTCACGGCTCCCCAAACAGGCCCGAGTTCGGGTCAAGCGCTGTGACCGGCGGATCTGGCACGAAAAACGGGCCAAAGCTCAGTCATAGGTCGTTAGTCATCGGTCGTCAGCCATTAGCCGCTAGTCCACCCGGCGTCGAGCTTCGCTCCGCTGGACAGCCGAGGACGGCTGTCCCTACGTGATCCTGGACGCGCGAGTCGGCTCGACCCCACGCGATCGCTACTTACTGTACAGTTCTACGATCAGCTGTTCGTTGACCGGCAACTGGATGTCTTCGCGCTTGGGCAGGGCAACGAGGCGTCCCTGGTAATTGTCACGATCAATGTTCAGCCAGTTGGGCGCGTTCTGGTGGCTGGCGAAATCTTTCGCCTGCTCGAGAATGGGCAGCTTGCGGCTGCTTTCGCGAATTGCGATCTCCTCGCCTATATCCACTTCGTAGGAAGGAATGTTGACTTTGCGCCCGTCCACATGAACATGGCCGTGACGCACGAGTTGGCGCGCCTGCCGGCGGGACAAGGCGAACCCAAGGCGATAGACAACATTGTCCAGGCGTCGCTCAAGCTGCTGCAAGAGCATTTCGCCGGTCACACCTTTAGCGCGGGCGGCCTTCTCAAAGTAGTTGCGGAACTGGCCTTCCTGGGTGAAGTAAATGCGTTTGGTTTTCTGCTTCTCGCGCAACTGAAGACCGTAACCTACGATCTTGGCTTTACGGTCTTTCCCGTGTTGTCCGGGAGCGAAGTTGCGCTTTTCAACGGGACATTTGTCGCTGAAGCACTTGCTGCCTTTGAGGAACAGCTTCATGCCCTCGCGGCGGCAGAGACGACATACTGCATCTTTGTAACGTGCCAAGTTGAACTCTCCTTTTAGATGACCGGTTTACGGGTTTGGCTTCACCCTTCGTCCCGGACGAAAATCAGTTCTCAACAAAAACCCTAAGGGCCTAAGGCTCGCGTTTTGCTACAGCTTGCGCCACGACTAAAGTCGCGCCCTTCTTCCCGCTTCGAGGGCATGCATCCAGTCACATGATCCGATCACACTCGCCGGCGCTTGGGTGGGCGGCAGCCGTTGTGCGGGATGGGCGTAGCGTCGCGAATGGAGCGCACATCGATGCCGGCTGCAGACAGGGCGCGGATCGCGGACTCACGTCCGGAACCGGGGCCGCTGACGCGCACCTCCACGCTGCGCACACCGTGGTCGCGCGCCAGATTGGCGGCATTCATGGCAGCCTGCTGGGCGGCAAACGGCGTCCCCTTGCGCGAACCGCGGAAGCCAAGCGACCCAGAACTCTTCCACGAGATCACGTTCCCAGCGGGATCGCAGATGGTCACGATCGTATTGTTAAAGGACGCCTGGATGTGCACGACCCCATGCGGGACATGCTTACGCTCCTTGCGCTTGAATGTCTTCTTCTTGCCTTTTTTTTCCGGTGCTGCCGCGCCGCCTGCTGCTGGTTTTGCCATAGTTAGTTCTCAGTTCTCGCCTTTAGTTCTCGGTTCTCAGTAACCTCATTGCAATGGAGCAACTGAGAACTTTTTCTATGTCTTTGCCGCCGACTTCTTCTTCTGCGCCACAGTTCCTTTTCGTGGACCTTTGCGGGTGCGCGCGTTGGTGTGCGTGCGCTGTCCGCGGACAGGCAGGTTTCGGCGATGACGGAAGCCGCGATAGGAACCAATTTCGATGAGACGCTTGATGTTCATCGAAACGTCCTTACGTAGATCACCCTCGACGCCCGCCTCGGCCTCAATCACCTGGCGGATGCGATTCACCTCGTCTTCGCCGAGGTCCTGGACCTTTTTCATCGGGTCCACCTTGGCCGAGTCGAGAATGCGGGAAGCGCGCGAGTGACCGATCCCGTAGATATAAGTCAATCCGACATTGACGCGCTTGTTGCGCGGAAGATCGACGCCCGCAATGCGTGCCATGTTGCTCCTCTATCCTTGACGTTGCTTGTGTTTCGAGTTAACGCAGATCACGCGCACCACGCCTTTTCGGTGGATGACCTTGCATTTATCGCATATTTTCTTAACAGAAGCTCTGACTTTCATATAGTTCTCAGTTCTCGGTTGCCATCCTGATTCTCAGGTTGCGGCAAGCGAGCTGCGCTCGGGCCGGACGAGAGAGCAGATGTCCCCGCGTTGCGGTGCGGCGTGATCGAAGCCCCTCGTCCGCGACATCATTTGTATCGATAGACGATGCGGCCGCGGTTCAGGTCGTAAGGCGAAAGCTCAACCGCGACCTTATCACCGGGCAGGATGCGAATAAAATTCTTGCGCATTTTGCCGGAGACGTGCGCCAAGACCTGGTGCTTGTTTTCCAGTTCCACCCGGAACATAGCATTGGGCAGCGGCTCGACCACCGTTGCCATGACCTCAATCGCGTCCTCTTTACTCATCGACTCCTTAATACAGCGATTTGGGAGTTCCCTCGCTGGGCTCGGGACAGCAAATCCTTCGCCCACGCCTGCTGAACGCCTCAACCTTTACTCATGCACTCCTTGGAAATTCGGCCCTCGGTTGCCGATTCCCAGTTGCCACAAATGGGCTGAAATCCCAACTCTCTTGCCTCGGTACAATCTGCGGCCCTCACTGCGTCAAAATTACCGGGCCATCTCTGGTGACGGCGACGCAGTGTTCGAAGTGAGCGCTGTAGCTGCCGTCGGCGGTGACAGCGGTCCACTTATCGCCTAAGAGACGAGCTTCCGGCTTTCCGTAATTCACCATAGGCTCGATGGCGATGACCATGCCTTGGCACAATCGGGCACCCCGTCCTCGGGTACCAAAGTTTGGAACCTGCGGCTCTTCGTGCAGACGCGTGCCAATTCCGTGTCCAACGAACTCGCGAACCACGCTGAAGCCGTGAGCTTCGACGTATTCCTGCACCGCGGCGCCGACATCACCAACCGCGTTACCGATGCGTGCCTGATCAATCCCGCGGTAGAGCGCGGCTTCGGTCACGGAGAGCAGCTTGCGCAGCTCCGGAGTAACATCCTCTCCCACGGGCACGGTAATGGCAGCGTCGCCATAATAGCCGTCGAGAACTACGCCACAATCGACTGAGACGATATCGCCGGTTTTGAGCACCCGTTTTTCAGAAGGGATGCCGTGCACGATTTCCTCGTTCACTGAAGTGCAGAGCACGCAAGGATAATCGTAGTATCCCTTAAACGCGGGCTTCGCGCCCAAGTCTTTCATCTTCTGCTCGGCGGCGCGCTCAAGCTCCATGGTAGTCGCGCCGTGCACAACCAGCCTGCGAACATCGTCGAGCACCTGGCGGACGACATGGCCGCTGCGCCGCATCTTCTCAATTTCCACTGTCGACTTGCAGACGATCGCCATTCTCCTAAGCGCCGGAAGCAGGTTTGCCTGCCTCCACGGCGCTATGATCCTCGATCACGCGGACGACCTGGGCGGTGACATCCTCTACGGGCAGATCTCCGTTCACAGAAACCAGCCGCCCCTTGCGCTCATAGTAGTCCGCCACAGGCCGGGTCTGCGCCTGGTAGGCGGCCAGACGCTCGACGATCACTTCCTCGCGGTCGTCATTGCGAGTGACCAGCCTGGATCCGTCAACATCACAGAGTTCGTCGACGCGGGGTGGCTGGGAGTGGACGTTGTAGATCCGTCCACAGGTTTGGCAGGAACGCCGCCCGGTGAGCCGGAGCAACAATTGATTATAATCCACGTCGATACGGATCACAATCGGCAGGCACTTGCCACGATGCGCGTTGTCAAAGAACTCATGCTCGAAGAATGCATCGAGCCATCCTGCCTGTGCCGCGGTGCGCGGAAAACCGTCGAGGATGAAGCCGCGCTCGCAGTCCGCCTGGCGGAGCCGGGACGCGACCATGTCACAAACCAGGTCATCGGGCACCAACTCGCCCCGTGCCATAATGGACTTGGCCTGCATGCCTAGTCTGGTGCCGCGGACCACATTGTCACGCAGGATGTCTCCAGTGGAGATCTGCGGAATTCCGTAACGTTCGGCAATCCGTTTGGCCTGCGTCCCTTTGCCAGCACCTGGTGGTCCGACCAGGATCAAAGGCCCGACAGTGCGGGAATTTTCCTCCGTCATTAAGTTAGCCCCTGCCTCACCTCAGGGGCTAAAAAGCCCCTGTTTCTCTTAATCCGGAATGCAGCGCCAGAGCGCTGCCTCGCACAAAAGCAAAGTTCCTGCTCGTAGCCTCAGGGGCTAAAGCCCATCCCATCCACGTCCGGAACGCGGGCCTAAAGGCCCGCTCTTCCACGCGACAATCCGCTTCAGCGACCATCCCGCTCTTTCACGCGACAATAGGACTTCTATGACCAGGTGCGGCGGCCGCGGATGCGTCCGCTACGTGGCGTGAATCCGTCGTAGTGACGCATGATCAGCTGCGCCTCGATCTGCGTGACCGTATCCATGGCAACACCGACTACGATCAGGAGGGAAGTGCCGCCAAAGTAAAAATTTACTCCCAAGCCGTTGGTGACCCACGCGGGCAATCGCTCAAACCAAGCGCCCACCGCTCCTGGCAGGTGGTTCAGGTGAATGCCAGCAATCATCCACTCCGGGATGAACGAGATGATGATCAGGTACAACGCCCCCACCAAGGTAATTCGGGTCAAGACCTCATTAATATAATCGGAAGTGCGCTTACCCGGACGAATGCCGGGAATGAACCCGCCGTACTTCCTCATGTTGTCCGCAACCTCGTTGGGGTTAAAGACGATCGACACGTAGAAATACGCGAAGAAGATGATGCCGACGGCGTACAGCAACGTGTAGAGTGGCTCACCCCAGCCCAGCGCGTGCATCAGTCCACCGAAATAACGGTTCTCCCGCAGGGGATAGCCGATAGTCTGAGGAAGCGTCAGAATCGAGGACGCAAAAATAACCGGCATGACCCCGCCGGCATTGACGCGAAGCGGCAGGTGGGTGGATTGTCCGCCCATGACCTTGCGCCCGACAACACGTTTGGCGTACTGCACCGGAATGCGACGCTCGCTGCGTTCGACATACACGATGAAGGCCACCACCACAATCATCAGGGCGATCAGAATGAGCATGGCCGGCGCAGTAAAGGCGCCCCAAGCGTCGGTGCGAACCTTGTCATAGAGATCGGCGACGCCACGCGGCAATCCTACGACAATGCCCGCGAAGATCAGCAGCGACATGCCGTTCCCGACACCGCGCTCCGTAATCTGTTCGCCCAACCACATGATGAACGCGCTGCCAGTGGTGAGCGTGAGCATGGTCATCAAGCGGAAGCCCCAGCCGGGGTTGACGACGAAATCTCCGCCACTCTTTTCCAGGCCGATCGCAATCCCAAACGATTGAATCGAGCTCAGCACCACGGTGAGATAGCGCGTCCATTGAGTAATTTTCTTGCGGCCGAGTTCGCCTTCTTTCTGCAGCTTGGCCAATGGCTCATAGACCACGGTCAGAAGCTGCAGGATAATCGAAGCGGTGATGTAGGGCATGATACCCAAGGCGAAGATGGTCATCCGCTTGAGCTGACCGCCGCTGAATAAATCCACGAACCCGAGAAACGTGCCCCGGTTCTGTTCAAAGAACTGCTGCAGTCTGTCGGCATTGATACCAGGAGTGGGGATGTGGCCGCCGAAACGGTACACCGCCAACAGCGCGAGCGTGAACAGGATGCGCCTTCGGAGATCCGGGATACGAAAGATGTTGGCCAGTTTTTCAAACATTTACTGCAAGACCTCGAACTTGCCACCCGCCTTGGTGATCTTTTCTTGAGCGGATTTAGAGAATTTGTGAGCCTGCACGGTGATCGCGGTCGTGAGTTCGCCGTCACCGAGAACCTTGACTGGGTGTTTCGTTTTGATGACTCCGGCTTTGCGCAGCACATCGGGAGTGATCGCCGTTTCACCGAGGGCCGCCAGCTTCTCCAGGTTCACGATGTTGAATTCTTTACGGAAAATATTGGTGAAGCCGCGCTTGGGCATGCGGCGGTGCAGGGGCATCTGGCCGCCTTCAAAACCACGCATCATGCGTGAGCCGCTGCGGGAGCGCTGGCCTTTGTGGCCACGGGTGGAGGTCTTACCCATGCCTGAGCCCATCCCGCGTCCCACCCGCTTTTTGTTTTCCGAGGCTTTTTTCGGTGCCCGAATATTGGAGAGATTCATAGCTAAATTCCGTCTACCTCAGGGGCTTTTAAGCCCTAACTTGGTTTTGTGTCGGCACGGCTAAAGCCATGCCCTCTTCTTTACTGCTGAACGATTTCGACCAGGTGAGGCACTTTGGCCACCATGCCGCGAATGCCAGGCGTGTCCGGACGCTCGATCACCTGATTCAGCCGCGTGAAGCCCAGGCCCTTGATCACCAGCTTATGTTTTTCCGGAGAACAGATCGCGGAGCGCACCCATTTGAGGTGGAGCTTACCATCCTTATTTGATCTTTTAGCCATTGTTGCGATTCCTCGTAATTGAGTGGCCAGTGTCCAGTGGCCAGTACATCGGGCTAACGCGTCTTCTCTTACATTCCGAACGGCACCACTAGAGTTGTCCCCTGCCTATAACTCTTCGACTGACTTGCCGCGCAGGGCGGCGACGTGGTTCTTGTTCTTCAGCTTCTTCAGGGCGTCAAAGGTTGCTTTGACCACGTTATGGGGGTTGGTCGTGCCGATGGATTTGGTCAGGACATTCTGAATCCCAGCCGAAGTCATCACTGCGCGCACGGCCCCCCCGGCAATTACGCCAGTGCCTTCCGGGGCGGGTTTAAGCAGCACCATACCCGAGCCGAACCTTCCCAACACAGTATGCGGTATGGTGGTCTGGGTGAGGTTGACCCTGAACAGATTTTTCTTGGCCGACTCAATTCCCTTGCGGATAGCCTGAGGAACTTCCTTCGCCTTTCCGGAACCGAACCCAACGACGGCAGCAGCGGGATCGCCGACCACGACCAGTGCGGCGAAAGAGAGATTCTTGCCTCCCTTGACGACTTTGGTTACGCGGTTGATGGAAACAACCTGGTCCTTGAGCTGGAACTGTCCCGCATCGAGCCTCTTCGTGACTGTTGGCATCCTTTACTCTCGTTTCTTTCAGCTCTGCTCGATGGCAGAGATCACATAAATGTTGAGACATCGCCGAAGCTTCGCTCGGCCGCACAGCCGAGGGCGCGCTGCCCTATGCGGTCCTTGCAAAGGTCAGACCCGGCGCCACACGAACCCAGTTAGAACTGTAACCCGCCTTCGCGAGCGGCGTCGGCCAGGGCTTTGACGCGACCGTGATAGATGTAACCGCCACGATCGAAGACGACTTTCGTGATTCTCTTTGCCTTGGCGCGCTCGGCAATGTTCTTGCCGACTGTTTTCGCCGCCGCCACGTTTCCGCCAGTGCTGCGCTCGCTTTTCTTTCCTTCCGCGGTGCTGGCAGAGACGAGGGTCACGCCTTTCAAGTCGTCCACCAGTTGGGCGTAGATATGGTTGAGCGAACGATATACGTTCAGGCGCGGCCGCTCGGCTGTGCCGAGGACTTTCTTGCGAATGCGGTCATGCACGCGCTGCCGTGTTGCGTTCTTTCCCAATCGCGTTAACATTCGTGTTCTTTCCTTCGTCTCGGGTTTCCATACCGGCTTGGCGCTACTCGCCAGTTTCGTTCAGATTCGCGCCAGATCCCTCGCGGGATAAGGCCGCGCAGCATGACATCGCAGGGCTCACGCCTTGCAAACCGCATCACTTAGCTCCCGTTTTTCCGACCTTCTTCTTCAGGCGCTCGCCAGCGTAGCGCACACCCTTGTTCTTGTATGGATCGGGCGGACGCAAGGAGCGCATTTCGGCGGCTACTTGCCCAACCTTTTGGCGGTCAATGCCGCTGATCGCCAACTTCGTCTGCTTGGGATCGATAGCCACTTCAACGCCGGAGGGCAATGGGTACTCGATCGGGTGCGAGTATCCGAGACTGAACACCACCGTACCCTTACCCTTCATTTCTGCGCGGTAGCCGATGCCGACGATTTCCAGTTCTTTGGTCCAGCCTTTTGTGACACCTTCGACGGCGTTGTTCACAAGTGCGCGGGCGAGTCCGTGGACAGCTGCCTGTGAGTCATTTTCACGGATGGCCACTAGGTGACCATCCTGTTGCTCCACGCGAATCCCGCGGGGCAGTAGCGTATCCAGTTTCCCCTTGGGCCCTTGCACAGCGACCGTGCGGTCTTCGATTTTGACTGTCACTCCCTTGGGGAGCGGGATAGGTTTCTTTCCAATTCGTGACATAGCAGTCTCAGTTCTCAGGTGCCAGTCCTCAGTCGCAGGCCGCGAACCGCCTGCGCCCTGGCATTACCAAACCTCGCAGAGGAGTTCACCGCCGACGCCTTCCCTGCGCGCCTGGCGTCCAGTCATCACGCCGCGTGGCGTCGTGAGGATGTTGATGCCCAGTCCTCCGAGGACGCGGGGAATCTCACTGCGGCGCACGTATACCCGGCAGCCGGGGCGCGACACGCGGGCGACATTCGAAATCGCCGCTTCATTATCGGACCCGTACTTCAGGTAAATACGGACAACCTTGTGGCCTTCCTCTTCCGTAGCCTTGTAGTTGGCGATGTAACCCTCTTCTTTCAAGATGCGGGCGATCTCCAGCTTCAGATTGGAAGCGGGGACATCCACTTTCTGGTGCCTCGCGCGAATGGCATTGCGGATTCGCGCCAGCATGTCTGCGACCGGATCGGTCAACCTCATGTTTTGCTTCTCCTCAAGTCGCCCGTTTGCTTCGGCCCAGTTGCGTTCTTTGGACCGAAGAACCTGCGACGACCTTGTTTCACCGCGCGACACCGCATTTCATGTGCTGCGCGGGTCTTGCGTGTAGCCTGCGCGAAGGCGGGCGTGCTTACCTACCACGACGACTTGGAAACGCCCGGGATCTCCCCACGCAGCGCCAGACCCCGGAAGCAGAGTCGGCAGATGCCGAACTTGCGCAAATAGCCGCGCGGGCGTCCGCAGATCTTGCAGCGGTTGTGCTTGCGTGAAGAAAACTTCAGCTTCGGTTGCTTGCCACGCGCCTTATCAAACTTCTCCTGGATCTTTGCGTCCTTGACTCGTTTTGCTGTAGTCAATTTACTTTTAGCTCCTAGCTTGTAACTTGCGCCGGCGTCACGCCGGCTGTCCGGCGGCCATCCTGCCCGCCACGGGGCCGCCACGATGGCGGCGCTACGCCCGGAAGGGCATGCCCAGCTGCCGAAGCAGCGCTCGCGCCTGATCATCAGTGCGGGCGGTGGTCACGATGGTGACGTTCATGCCCTTGAGCTTATCCACTTTGGCGTAATCGATCTCGGGAAAAATCAATTGGTCGCGCAGACCCAGCGTGTAATTACCGCGTCCGTCGAACGATTTGGTCGAGACGCCGCGGAAGTCGCGCACGCGGGGAAGTACGACATTCACCAGCCGATCAAAGAACTCGTACATGCGATCACCGCGCAGGGTAACCATGGCGCCAATCGGCATGCCAGCGCGCACCTTGAAGGCCGCGATAGACTTTTTGGCGCGGGTGATGACCGGCTTCTGGCCGGTAACCTGACCGAGTTCGTTGACTGCGGGGTCAAGCACCTTGGCATTTTGAGTCGCCTCGCCTACTCCCATGTTGACCACGATCTTGTGCAGGCGCGGCACGGCCATGGGATTGTCGAATTCGAACTCCTTCATCAGGGCTGGTGCGACTTCCTTGCCGAACTTCGTGCGGAGGCGCGGCGTCTCTTTGGCACTATGGCGCGCCTGCTCTGGCGCCTTCGGTTGTTCTTGTTTTTCGGCCTTCTTATCTCTTTTCTCTTTTGCCATTGCTCAATTACTTTCTCTCACGCTTTTCGCTGTCGCGGAAGCAGCTTCTAGCTCTTATTTCCCCCGGGCTTTGCCGCCCCTTTAGGCGCTTGGTCCCCGCCAGCGTTCAGCATTCCCGATTGACTGACAGACTGAAAACTGACAGTGATAGCTATTTATCCAATGTCGTGCCGCACTTTTTGCAGATGCGCACTTTGCGTTCGCCGCGCACTTCGTGTCCGATGCGGACCGGCCCACAAGTCGGGCAGACGAGCTGCACGTTCGATAGTGCAATGCGACTCTCCTGCTCGGCAATACCGCCCTTGATGTTACGCTGCGGATTAGGTCGCACATGCTTCTTCACCATCATGACGTGTTCGACGAGAATCTTGCCCTCGTCGGGAAACATGCGGAGGACGCGCCCTTCCTTACCCTTGTCGCGCCCAGTGATCACCTTCACCGTATCGTTGCGCCGGATGTCGACTCGCTTGTGTGACGTTGTTACGGTTCGCATTTCAAAGCCTTTTCGGATCCAGGTCTAAAAGTTTCAGAGGTTTCTAGGGCTCAACCCCTATTTTGCATCTGGCGACCCTCGCACTTTGAAACCTTCTAATATTGAAAATCCTCTAAAGCACTTCTGGTGCCAGCGAAACAATCTTCAAGAACTTCTTCTCGCGCAACTCGCGGGCCACGGGGCCGAACACGCGGGTGCCCACCGGTTCCCCCGCTTCATTGATGAGCACGGCGGCGTTCTGGTCGAAGCGGATATACGTACCATCGCGGCGGCGATGCTCTTTTCGGGTACGCACGATCACTGCCTTAACAACTTTTCCTTTTTGCACCTGCCCATCGGGGGCCGCTTCCTTCACGCTGGCGGTGACAACGTCGCCCAGACCGGCACGCAGTCCGGTCGAGCCGCCGAGCGGAAGAATCATCTGCAGCTTGCGAGCGCCCGAGTTATCGGCGACCTCGAGCATGCTTCTCATCATCACAGCCATAGTCTTAATTCCCCCGTGCGCGTCGCGACCCTATTGTCCAGTCTGCGCACCGATGGTGGTCTCAGGCACAAGCGCCGTCTTGCGGATGATCTCCTTCAGGCGCCACCGCTTGAGTTTTGAAAGCGGCCGCGTTTCCTCGAGGCGCACGACGTCGCCTACGCGTGCTTCATTCTTCTCGTCATGCGCGTAGAACTTCTTGCCCTGCGAAACGACGCGACCGTAAAGCCGATGCGACTTCTTGCGCACGGCTTCGACTACGATGGTCTTGTGCATGCGGTTGGATATGACCTCTCCGACAACCACTTTGCGGCGGCCGGCCCGCTCATTGCTCAGAGCACTCGGCTGGCCCTGCCGTGTCGTTGGTTCGGGCATGTTACCTCCTCTCTGTCTTGTGGTTGGCAGCTTCCTGCTCGCGCATAATGGTTTTGACGCGGGCGATATCCTTGCGCAGACCGCGAATTTTCTTCAGGCTCTCCGTTTGTCCCATGTTGAGCTGGAACTTCAGCTTGAAGAGCTGGTCAGCGAGCTCATGCTCCTGGTGACGAAGCTCGACGTCGGTGAGGTTGCGGATTTTCTCCGGTTTCATAAATCGGTTCTCAATCAGTTCTAGTTTCGGGTTCTCACTTCTCAGTTGTTGCCCGATTTCTTTTCTGTGCAGATCTACTGAATGCCCTCACGCTTCACAAACATGGTGCGCAGGGGCAGCTTGTGCGATGCGAGACGCATAGCTTCCGCGGCGTCGGTTGGAGACACGCCTTCCATTTCAAAGAGGATCTTGCCTGGGCGCACGACCGCCACCCAGTGATCGGGCGCACCTTTGCCCTTACCCATACGGGTTTCGGCGGGCTTTTTGGTCACTGGTTTGTCAGGAAACAGACGAATCCAGATTTTGCCGCCGCGCTTCACGAAGCGAGTCATGGCGACACGGCTGGCCTCGATCTGGCGGTCCGTGATCCAGCCGGGCTCGAGCACCTTCAGTCCGTATTCTCCGAAAGCCAGCTCAGAGCCGCGCCAAGCCTTGCCGGCCATGCGCCCGCGCTGCTGCTTACGGTACTTCACTTTCTTGGGCATCAACATAAAATCAGCTCTTAGCTATCAACCTGTAACGCTCAGCTTGAGACGCACAAGCTGCGTCTCTACAGAACATCTCTAGAAGGCGCCAGTCACTGTTGCGGGCTGCGCTTCGCGCTTCTTCTGCGGCAGAATTTCGCCACGGTAGATCCAGCATTTCACGCCGATTACGCCGTAGGTCGTTTTTGCCTCGGAGAAACCGTACTCGATGTCGGCGCGCAACGTGTGCAGCGGCAAGCGGCCTTGTAGGTACCACTCGGAACGGGCGATTTCGTTGCCGTTCAGCCGGCCGCTGACGCGAACCTTGATTCCCTTGCAGCCGAAGCGCAGGGCGGAATCTACCGCCTTGCGCATGGCACGGCGGAAGCCGACACGCTTTTCGAGTTGCAGCGCGATCGACTCCGACACCAGTTGCGCATCAAGCTCGGGCTTGTGCACTTCCTGGATATCGATGTAGACCTCGCGCGAAGTGCGCTTCTGCACGTCCTGCTTGAGCTTGTCGATTTCAGCGCCCTTGCGCCCGATGATAATGCCCGGACGCGCCGTTTTGATGATGACGCGCAGCTTGTTGCCAGGGCGCTCGATTTCGATCGAGCTGACGCCGGCGGACTTAAGCTTATCCTTCAACTCGTTCTTCAGCTTGACGTCTTCCAGCAGCAGCTTGTCGTAATCACGTTCGACAAACCAACGCGATTTCCAAGGCTTGGTGTAGCCGAGGCGAAAACCATATGGGTGGACTTTTTGTCCCATTGTTTCTCCTTGTCGTAGATCCCTTACCTCTTGTGTGCCATCCCTCCTACGGGACGCGATCTCTCGTCAGAGATCTTTCGTGGCTGAACGTGCTATTTAGCTCCCGCCGTCTTCCTGCGGGGAGCTTTCTTAGCTTTAGCCTTAACTCTCCTTCTAGCTGGGGCCTTAGCGGTTGCTTTCTCTTCGCCCACCACGGTTGCTACGGTCTCTCCGTTCTTGCCCCGCTCAGCGAGCACGATCTCGATATGTGCGATGCGCCGCACGTAGTGGTAAGCGCGTCCCATAGGCGCCGGACGGATGCGCTTCATACGCGGGCCGTCGTTCGCCACGGCACGCTTCACGTACAGATTATCGATATCGATATCAATACCCTTTTCGGTACTCAGGTAACTGGCATTGTCAACCGCCGATTGCAGCAGCTTGGCCACCGTCGCCGCCACCCGCTTCTTGGTAAACGCCAGCGTATTGCGCGCTTCTTCGGCCCGGCGCCCCTTTATGAGGCCCAGCACCAGACGCGCTTTCTGAGGTGAGACGCGCATGTAACGTGCTTCAGCTCGGAATTCCATCGCTGCGTCTCCTTATGGCTTGGGCGCCGCGGGCGCTGCTGGTGCTGCTCCCGCTGCCGGAGCCGGAACCGGCGCTCCCGGGCCGCCGGGGACACCGGCTGGCCTGACTGCGGTTTCGGTCGCTGCCCTCATAGAGTGTCCCTTGAATGAGCGGGTGAAGCTGAACTCGCCCAGTTTGTGCCCCACCATGTTCTCGGTGATATACACCGGGATAAATTTCCGGCCGTTATGGACGGCGATGGTGTGGCCCACCATCTCGGGAATGATGGTCGAGCGCCGCGACCAGGTGCGCAGCACCTTCTTCTCATTGCGAGCGTTCATAGCTTCCACCCTCGTCTGAAGGTAGGTGTCTACGAACGGGCCTTTCTTGGTTGAACGTGCCATAAGTCAGTTCTCGGTTCTGAGTTCTCGAAATTCTCTAAGTTCTCCGGCGTCGGACGACATCCCTGTCAACTGCCAACGAAACGCGGCGTCACTTCTTGCGGCGGCTGACGATGAATGCGTCGGTACGCTTGTTATTGCGCGTTTTGTAACCTCGCGTCGGTTGTCCCCACGGAGTCACCGGATGACGGCCGCCGGATGTCTTGCCTTCGCCACCCCCATGCGGGTGATCGACTGGATTCATCGACACCCCGCGGTTATGGGGACGGCGTCCCAACCAGCGCATCCGTCCCGCCTTGCCGATCGAGACATTCTCGTGATCGGTGTTGCCCACCTGACCGATCGTGGCCATGCAGTCGAGCAGAACTTTGCGCGTCTCACCCGAGGGCAGTTTCACCAGCGCGTAGTCGCCTTCTTTGGCTACCAATTGGGCGGCGCCGCCGGCTGAGCGCACCATCTGTGCGCCTTTCCCGGGCCGAAGCTCCAAATTGTGAACCATCGTGCCTGGCGGGATATTGCGAAGCGGCAGCGCGTTGCCGACGAGAATGTCGGCGTCGGGGCCGCTCACCACTTTTTGTCCCACCTTCAATCCGTCGGGCTGGACGATGTAGCGCTTTTCGCCATCGGCATAACTCAAGAGTGCGATGCGGGCTGAACGGTTGGGATCGTATTCGATCGAAACCACGCTGGCGGGTATGCCGACCTTGTCGCGTTTGAAATCAATGAGGCGTAGCTTACGCTTGTTCCCACCACCGCGGAACCAACTGGTGATGTCGCCCGAGTTACGGCGTCCTCCGGTGTGCTTCTTAGGCTCGGTCAGCGGCTTAAACGGCTTGTCGGCCGTGAGCTCGTCATTGACCAGCGTGGTCCGGAACCGTAATGTCTGGGTCGTCGGTCTGTAAGTCTTGATTGCCATAATAGCTCTCAGCTTTTAGCTTTCAGCTATTTCGGATCAGCCACCGCACTTTGTGATGACTCATGGCTGGACGACTTAGCTTTCTTCATTCCCTCTGAGCGATTCGGCCCATCGGGCCCGCCGAATCGCGCTGCTGAAAGGCCTTCGTACTGCTGGGTTCTACAAGGCGTCCAGCAGTTTTCCAAATTAGAGATTCTGCGCGTATTCCGGCATCTTTTCGCCGGCTTTCAGCCGAACATACGCTTTCTTCCAATCAGGGCGATAGCCCGCAAATTTTCCGCGCCGGCGCTCCTTGCCCGGGTAGTTGGCCGTGCGCACTGACCTCACCTTCACTTTGAAGATGGTCTGCACAGCCTCCTTGACTTCTGTCTTAGTCGCCTTGCTGTTCACCTGGAAGACCAGCGTGTTCTGGTTTTCCTTGATGGCCAGACCTTTCTCGGTGATCACCGGACGGCGAATGATCTGGTAAGCAGATTTCATTACGCCACCTCCGCCGCTTTTTCATGCCGCACACGACGCCGCGGGACGCGCATGGCTTTCTTTTCACTCTTCTTACCTTCGCCTTCCCCCGCCTGGCGCTGGCGCTTGGAAACTGAGTTCTTCAGCGACAACTGGAGTTTCTCAATCGCAGGCTGCGAAAAGATCACGCGGTCATAACGCAATAGGTGATAAGGATGCACTTCGTTGCCCCGCACAAGCTCGAGATCTTCGATATTGCGGGAGCTGAGCTCGAGATTGCGATTCTCGTGCTTCGGCTCTTCTACCAGCAACACGGTGCCGTCGACTTTCAACACATCAAGGGCTTCACGGAATTGCTTGGTCTTAGCTTCCTTTACATCGAAAGCGTTCACTACCGTCAGCTTTCCGTCGGCGAATTTGGACGCGAGCGCCGAGCGTAATGCGCCCAGCAGCTTCTTGCGTGGAAACGTGTAATCGTACGTGCGCGGCTGGGGACCATGAACCGTACCGCCATGACGCCATAGCGGGGAACGTATCGAGCCCACCCGGGCGCGGCCGGTTCCCTTCTGCTTCCACAGCTTTTTGCCGGAGCCGGAGACCAGCTTGCGGTTCTTGGTAGCGTGCGTGCCGGCCCGCTGCGAGGCACGATAGTGCCTGACCGCTTCCCACAGCAGGTCCTCGTTGACCGCGCCGAAGACTTCATCAGCGAGTTCGAGTGTGCCGACTTTGGATCCGGTCAGATCGTAGATGTCGATGGTTGCCATATGTTTTCCGTATTGGCGCGTTGGCCCACAATTAATGACCGACGACCAACGACTGCTTTAGCCCTTCTTAGAACCGCGCTTAGCCGACTTCAATGGATCAACCGTGCCGATTCCAGCGAACCCGCGACGTTCTCTAGGCGGCTTCTTGGCCTTGGTGATGATCAGGTACCCGCCATTCGGGCCGGGCACGCTGCCTTCGATCACCAGCAGGTTCTCTTCTTTGTCCATGCCCAGCACACGCGAGTTGCGAACCGTTACGCGCTCAGCCCCCATGTGTCCGGACATGCGCATCCCCTTGAACACGCGCGAAGGAAACGCCGACGAGCCGATCGAACCCGGGATCTGAAACATCGAACCATGTGACTTGGGGCCACCGCCAAAATGATGGCGCTTGACTACGCCAGCAAAGCCACGCCCCTTGCTGATGCCGACGATGTCGACAAACTTTTCACCTTCGAAGATATCGACCAGCACGCGATCTCCAACCTTCACGGCGCCGTCGGTCTCGGTTTTCTCTTCGATCTCTAGCGGGACCTCACGCAGAAACTTCATTGGCGGCAGGTTGTGTTTGGCGAAGTGTCCGCGCATTGGTTTGGTGACCCGCGATTCCTTTACGAACTCGACAAGCCCGATCTGGGCGGAGTCGTAGCCGTCCTTGGTGGCGGTCTTGTGCTGCGTGATCACGCAGGGACCCGCCTGAAGGACAGTGGCTGGGCGGACGTCACCCTTGCTATCGAAGAGCTGCGTCATGCCGACCTTCTTTCCTAGAATTCCAGCTACCTTTGCCATGTTCCTTCTCCGCTACGCCCAGCGTGGCGCTTTGGCCGTTGGCTCTGAAACCTGAGAGCTGATGGCTGAGAGCTATTTGTGTTCCTTGCCAAACGCTTTAATCTCGACATCCACGCCCGCGGGCAGATCGAGCTTCATCAGTGCGTCCACCGTCTGCTGCGTGGGCTCGAGAATATCGAGCAGGCGCTTGTGGGTACGAATCTCGAACTGCTCGCGCGACTTCTTGTCCACGTGCGGGGAGCGCAATACGCAGTATTTATTTTTCATCGTGGGCAATGGGATCGGGCCCGCGATCTGCGCGCCGGTACGCTTCGCCGTATCGACGATCTCACCCGTCGATTGATCGAGGATGCGGTAATCGTATGCCTTGAGACGGATGCGAATTCTTTCTTTTCCAATCACGTTTGGCTCTCTAACCCCTCCCGGCTCATCCGGGAGGAAAGATCTGGCGGCAAGCTGCAGGCCGCTGACTGTTTGTGTGCGCGGGCGCCCTCGCCCGCGAAATTGGGGCCGACTTCCACATACGCGACTTACGAATCTTCCGATCGTAATCGCTTATTTCCGCTGCAACGCGGACCGGAGTGTCCGCGCCACACTTCCTACTGAACGATCTCGCTGATCGTGCCTGCGCCTACCGTGTGTCCACCTTCGCGGATGGCAAAGCGTAGGCCTTTTTCCATGGCCACCGGCGTGATCAGCTCAATCACCAACTGCACGTTGTCCCCCGGCATCACCATCTCCGTCCCCGAGGGAAGCTCCGCCACTCCCGTCACGTCCGTCGTGCGCAGATAGAATTGCGGCCGGTAGCCCTTGAAGAACGGCGTGTGCCGCCCGCCTTCTTCCTTGGTCAGGATGTACACCTCGCCTTTGAACTTGGTGTGCGGCGTGATCGAGCCCGGCTTGGCCAGCACCATCCCGCGCTCCACTTCCTCTTTGCCGATGCCCCGCAACAACAGGCCGGCGTTGTCACCCGCCATGCCTTCGTCCAACTGCTTTTTGAACATCTCGACGCCCGTCACCACCGTCTTGCGGGTCTCGCGGAAGCCCACAATCTCCACTTCCTCGCCCACTTTCACCTTGCCGCGCTCGATTCGCCCGGTTACCACCGTGCCCCGCCCCGAAATCGAGAAAATATCTTCAATCGGCATCAGGAACGGCTTTTCAATCTCCCGCTTCGGCACCGGCACATACTTGTCCACCGCCGACATCAGCTCATCGATCTGCTTCTCCCACTTCTCTTCGCCATTCAGCGCGCCCAGCGCCGAGAGCCGGATCACCGGCACCTCATCGCCGGGAAACTGGTAGCCCTTCAACAGCTCCCTCACCTCCAGTTCCACCAGGTCGAGCAGCTCGGGATCATCCACCGCATCGCACTTGTTCAGTGCCACCACGATGTAGGGCACCCCTACCTGGCGTGCCAACAGCACGTGCTCGCGGGTCTGCGGCATGGGGCCGTCGGTCGCCGCCACCACCAAAATCGCGCCATCCATCTGCGCCGCACCCGTAATCATGTTCTTGATGTAGTCGGCGTGCCCCGGACAGTCGACGTGCGCGTAGTGCCGGGCGTCGGTCTCATACTCCACGTGCGCCGTGGCGATCGTAATCCCCCGCGCCTTTTCTTCCGGAGCGTTATCGATCGAATCGAACGACCGGAACTGAATCTTGGGGTTGTGCTTCTGCAAGACCTTGGTGATCGCCGCCGTCAGCGTAGTCTTGCCGTGATCAATGTGCCCAATCGTCCCCACATTCACGTGCGGCTTGGTGCGTTCAAATTTCGCTTTCGCCATTTCCTAGCTCCGTGCCTATTTTCTTCAAACCTGGGGGCCATAAAGCCCGAAACATTTGTGTCGTCCCTCTACGGGACTCGGTCCGACTTTTCTGTCTCACCAGCGCCTGCGCGCTGGGCTAACGAATGCCGCCCTACGGGGCTGTGCGGGCATCTTGCCCGCTACCGAGCCGACGAGCCGCCACACCACTGCCCTACCGCACTACCTGCCCACCGTCTTCCCCTGCACCCGCGCAATGATCTCTTCCGACACCGAGCGCGGGGCCTCTTCATAACGCGCGAAGTGCATAGAGTAGGTTGCGCGTCCCTGTGTGCTCGAGCGCATGTGCGTCGCGTAACCGAACATCTCCGCTAGTGGAACGATGGCCTTGACAACCTGCGATCCTGCCCGGTGCTCCATCCCCTCGATGCGTCCACGACGTGAGCTGAGATCGCCCATGATCGCGCCCGCGAAATCCTCTGGAACGACGACCTCTACCGACATGACTGGCTCGAGCAGCACAGGGCTGGCCCTGCGCGCGGCTTCCTTGAACGCCATCGAGCCCGCGATCTTGAATGCCATTTCGCTCGAGTCGACCTCGTGATAGCTGCCATCGTAAAGCGTGACCTTGATGTCCACCATTTCATAACCGGCGAGGATGCCGCCTTCCATGGCTTCCTTGATGCCCTGCTCGACTGGCTTGATGTACTCCTTGGGCACGACGCCGCCTACGATTTTGTTGACGAACTCGAAACCCTTGCCTGGTGGCTGCGGCTCGACCCGGACCTTAACGTGCCCGTACTGGCCGCGGCCGCCAGTCTGGCGGATGAACTTGCCTTCGGCTTCCGCTGCCTTGCGGATGGTCTCGCGATAGGCCACCTGCGGCTTTCCAACGTTCGCCTCGACAGAAAATTCGCGCATCATGCGATCGACGAGGATCTCCAAGTGCAGCTCACCCATGCCGCTGATGATGGTCTGGCCACTGTCGGGATCGGTGTGAACCTTGAATGTGGGATCTTCCTGAGCCAGTTTGGAAAGAGCTAGGCCCATCTTTTCCTGATCGCCCTTGGTCTTAGGCTCGACGGCGACGGAGATCACAGGCGCCGGGAATTCAATTGATTCCAGGAAGATGGGATGCTTCTCGTCGCAGATGGTATCGCCGGTGGTCACATTGCGCAAACCGACACAGGCGCAAATGTCGCCTGCATAGATTTCGCTGATCTCCTCCCGCTTGTTGGCGTGCATCTGGAGCAGGCGCCCGATGCGTTCGGTTCGCCGCCTACCGGGGTTATAGACCGAGTCGCCGGTCTTAAGCTGTCCGGAGTAGATGCGAATAAACGTCAATTGGCCCACATACGGGTCGGTCATGATCTTAAAGGCAAGAGCCGAGAAAGGTTCTTTGTCGTCGGCTTTGCGCTCAACCGTTTCGTTGGTATCGGGGTCGGTTCCCTTCACCGGCGGAATGTCATTCGGCGAGGGCAGGAAGTCGACGACTGCATCGAGCAGCGGCTGCACCCCTTTATTCTTGAATGCCGAGCCACAGATAACCGGGAAGAGTTTCAGCGCGATGACGCTCTTGCGCAGGGAAGCTTTCAGTCCTTCGGGCGAGATGGTCTCGCCTTCCATGTACTTGTGCAGAAGGTCGTCATCGTTCTCGACGATGGTTTCGACCATCTGATTGTGGAATGCGGTGGCCTTTTTCTTCAGCCCTTCCGGAATCTCTTCGGTGACGTACTCAGCGCCGAGGGTCTCATCATTCCAGATGACTGCCTTCATCTGGAACAGGTCGATAACGCCTTTGAACTTGTCTTCCTGGCCGATGGGGAGTTGGATGGCGACGGGGCGGGCGTTGAGGCGCTTGCGGATGGTATCGATGGCATGTTCGAAATCAGCACCCATCTTGTCCATCTTGTTGATGAAGCAAATCCGCGGGACTTCGTACTTGTCGGCTTGGCGCCACACGGTTTCCGATTGCGGCTCGACGCCGTGGACGGCGTCAAAAACGGCGCAGGCACCGTCGAGCACACGCAGCGAGCGCTCGACCTCCGCGGTGAAGTCAACGTGACCGGGGGTATCGATGATATTGATGCGGAAATCGCGCCAGAAACACGTGGTAGCAGCGGAGGTGATGGTGATTCCACGCTCCTGCTCCTGCTCCATCCAGTCCATGGTCGCAGTGCCTTCGTGGACCTCTCCGATGCGGTGCGTTCTTCCCGTATAGAAGAGAATGCGCTCCGTCGTAGTGGTCTTACCGGCATCGATATGGGCCATGATGCCGATGTTCCTGCAACGCTCTACTGGGACCTGTCTAGGCACTGTCTTTGCTTTCTTACTTCTGGAACTGATTCCTGAGACGTAGCAAGCTGCGTCTCTACCCGTTCTCAATCTCTCGTAGAGACGCCATTCGTTGCGTCTCCAAAATCACATCCTTACCAGCGATAGTGCGCAAAGGCTTTGTTGGCCTCAGCCATGCGGTGAACGTCTTCCTTCTTCTTGATCGCGGCGCCGCGGTTGTTAGCAGCGTCGAGCAATTCATTGCTGAGCTTGTCGATCATGCCTTTCTCGCCGCGTCCCCGGGAGTAGATGATGATCCAGCGGATCGCGAGCGAAGTGCGCCGCTCGGGATTCACCTCGACGGGCACCTGATAGTTGGCGCCGCCGACGCGACGAGTTTTGACTTCGAGCAGCGGCTTGCAGTTCTCCACCGCTTTCTTGAACAGCTTCAGCGGTTCGTCGCCCCCCTTCTGCTGTAGTTTCGAGAGTGCCTCGTAGAAGATGGTCTGAGCGGTCGACTTCTTGCCCTGCCACATCATCGAGTTGACAAACTTGGTCACCAGGTCCGAGCCGTAAACCGGATCGGCTTCTACCG
>QIAR01000404.1 GCA_003225595.1 Acidobacteriota bacterium
GCGTTCTCTTCCGCCAGACGCGCCTGCTTCTCACTGAGCGTCAAGCCGAGCACTTGGCAACCGTAACGGCTAGCCAGGTACACGCTGGTCCCGCCGTGTCCGCAGCCAACATCAAGCACTCGCTCGCCGCCGTGCAAATCGAGTACACGAACGCAATGCTCGAGTAAATTTATCTGCGCTTTTTCGGGAGATTCACTGCCGTCTAAAAACAATCCGTGATGGAGATGATCGCCCCAGAAAGTGCGGTAGACGAAGGCCAGCGAATCATAATGTTGGCGAATTAAGGCGGCGGTGGCCATTGAGAAAGATTCGAAGGTTGCAAACTCCCGATAACGAACTTTTAACGCTTCAATTTTAAGAATTTCATTCCTTTGGAAACTTGCAACCTCTCATGCCGCCTGAATCGCGAATCGCGCAAACGAGAACGGCGCAATTTCATAGTCCGGCTTGCTCGCGAGCAGGATTCCATCACGGAAGTGACCCGCGGCAACGTAATAATCGGGTGTGGGCGTCGCGCCGAGGATAGGCAGATCGTCAGGAGTCCCCGGACGAAGCCCAGCCCAGGCTTCGAGCATTCGTGCCCGCGCCAGCTCCGGAATCAAGCCGACGGCCGCCTGCTGCAGCTTACGAATGGTCTCGGCGTCCGTTCGCTTGTCGTAACCTGCTTCTTCGAGTGTAGAGCCAATCAGAATGCGCCCGTTGCTGCGTGGAACAAGGTAGACCTCAGGTGCTCGCACAACGTGTCCCAACAGTGTTCGCAAAGGAGCGGCTACCGAGAGCATCTGTCCTTTAACAGGGCGTGTGGGGAACCGGTAGGGCGGAAGCTGGCCCGACCATGCGCCCGCACAGTTCACGACAATTGCGGAAAGAAAGCTGGTCTTGGCCGCGGTGACTCCGACAACCCGGCCACCGGCCAGATCGACAGATGTCACCGGATCGCCAGATGAGAAATCGACACCGCGATGCTTTGCCGCCTTATGCGCCGCTTCCACCAGCGCGCGGGGATCAACGCTCCGCTCCTTGAGGTAGATCGCCGGGCGATTCACGTCTGCGAGCGCAGGCTCCAATTCGGCGAGTGGTGCCGGTAACAAGCTTTTCGCGGAGAATCCCGGGCGCTCGTGCACGTGTTCTGAAGGCGGGAACAGGATTGTGCCTTCCGACCGCAAATCCACCTGCATGCCCGATTCATCTTCCAATTCGTGGACATACTCGGGGTACATGCGGGCACTTGCCGTAGCCAGCGGTTGCAATGCAGACGGCATCTCAATTGCGCAATCAGCCAGCATACCGGCCGCCGCGTGAGAAGCCTCGCGCCCCGGCTCGCCTCGTTCCACCACCAGTACGCGCAGGCCGCGTTTCCGAAGCGCGATTGCCAGTGATAGCCCGATAATCCCGCCGCCTACGAGGATGACGTCCCAACTCTTCACGCCAGCATTGTAAAAGACTTGTTGCAGTCGCGACGCGACAAGAAAGATCGGGAAGTAATGTAACTTTGCGTCTTCTGCGCCACCATTCCGTGCTTCGTGGTGGAATCGCTGAGTGCCCGCAAGATCGAAATAGGATCAGAGAATCCGAAATGCCTGCTCAGCCGAGCCCACTGGACCCGCTGGTAATTGACACTTTACTGCATTGTGCTAAACACCGCATTGTGCTAAACAATGAAGCTACTACTTCAATCCAATGAAATCTTGGCGGAGGAGCCTATGCTCGAGCAGGGCGAACCTGTACCCGTAGTCCGGAGTGCCGACCAGAGCACAGCCGAAAGCAATACTGGTAAGTGGATCTTGTTGATCCTGGCGGTGATCTATGTTGCGGGCTCACTCTACCTTCTCTTCGATTTGCGCAGTCAGGTGAACAGCTTGAGCAAGGACAGCAAGGCGCAGTTCGCCGAATTGACTAAGCGCGTGCAAGCCGCCGAGGCGAGTGATGAGACTCTGGCTCAACAGGTCGGCATGACTAAGAAAGAGTTGGCCGCGCGTGCCGCGGAACTGCAGCGCCAGACACGGGCCGCCGAAGCCCGCTTGGCCGAGCGGCAGAAAGAGCAGATCAGTCAGGTAACCGGGAAAGTGGCTGGCGTGGAGACGGAAGTGGGCGGCGTGAAAACTGACGTCGCGTCCACGAAGACCGACCTGGAGGCCACAAAGGCCAAGCTAGAGCGCACCATCGGAGACTTGGGTTTGCAGAGCGGCCTGGTTGCCCGAACCCGCGACGATCTCGAACTCCTCAAGCATAAAGGTGACCGCAATTATTACGAGTTCACGCTATTGAAGGGCGCCAAGCCTCAGCCTGTTTCTACCGTCGGTCTGCAACTTAGGAAAGCCGACGCGAAGCGGGGCAAGTACACCATGAATGTCACTGCCGACGACCGGACCATCGAGAAGAAGGACCGGAACGTGAACGAGCCCATCCAGTTCTACACCGGCCGCGACCACTTGCTGTACGAATTGGTGGTTTGGACCGCCGACAAGAACAAAGTGACGGGCTATCTCAGCACCCCTAAGAACGCTCCAGTGCCAGTGTCGGCAAACCAGTAATGCCCATGAGAACTGGATTTCAGATTTGCCAGGCCGGTGATTATTAGCTGCGAATCGGTGCAAGAATGTAGCCTACGATGCCAGCCGTGGGTCGAAAGCATAAATGAGACCGACCCCCGGTGGGCGAAAGAATGGTTCTCTAGCACACGGTGATGGTTCCCTCCGTCGCTCATGTATTGAGTAATATCGCGCTGCGAACTGCGGTGATCTACGCCGTGGTCCTGGTCGGAGTGCGACTGAGCGGCAAAAGGGAAGTGGGGCAGATGACGCCCTTCGACCTTACTCTGCTTTTGCTGCTCTCAAACTCAGTACAGAACGCCATGACTGGTCCCGATACTTCACTGGTAGGTGGCGTCGTCGCGGCATCCACTCTGCTTTTACTGAATTACTTCGTTGCCGACTTGTCCGGCATCAACCGCCGCTTTCGGAAATTCATCCAGGGGCAGCCCACCCTCCTGGTTCACGACGGCAAGATCATTGAGTCCCACATGGCCAAGGAACACGTCAGCATGGATGAACTGGAAAGAGCGTTGCGCGAGCACGGGATCTCGACCTATCACGAGGTTGCGCTCGCCGTGCTGGAAGTAGATGGCTCTATCAGTTGTCTAAAATACGACGAGATCAAACCGGATGCCCACACCCACCTCGTGCGACGCCGTTTCCTCCGGAAAAAAGAATAAGAACGTCTGATATGTTTTTGTCTCAAGGCCTATTTCGCTGACTGCGCGATTGCGTCTCAGACCTAAACGCGCCCACACCTACCCGTACCTGTATGGTATTGATTCCGGGATTGGGGACGGCCAATCCCGCGTTCGAAATGTGCAAGTAGCGCAATTCCAGACTCCAGTTGTGATCATCACCGAGCAGGTGCATCCCAAGCGCGCCACCAGAAGTAAAGTTCACTGACGAGGTCCCCGTGGGGACTTCGTGGGTGGTGAACAACGTGCCTCCGCCGAGTTCCAGATAGGGCACCGCCCGGCCTCGGGTCGCGAAATTCCATTTGAGCCCTAGCGGGTTCACTCCAACTCCATACGCCGTATTAGCTGGCTGGAACACGAGAAACAACGGTACAGCGTCGACTGCATACTCGAGCCGTCCCTTCAGAAAGCCGGGCCCGTGCGGCCTGGTGATGATCCACCCATATCGCAGACCGAGATTCGAGACACCAACTTCAGAGGTCTTGGAGGTCTTTCCCGTGACAGCGTGGCCACCACCCATCCATAACTGAAGTTCGTGTGCCCCGTCTTCCGGCCGCCCTTGACCCAATGCGAGCGGCGAAATCATCAACAGCAAGACAACCAGCAGCTCGATATGCATTCCGATTCTCATGCTGTAAGACGAGAAGAGAGTCGCCAGGCTAGGGAAAAATCCAGAAGCTGATAATACAGTCTGCCGGTTGGATTTCTTCCTGCCATCGGCGACCTGCCGCCCGCCACGTGCTACCTGCGACCTGAGTTGTGCGCGCTATAACCCCAGCCCACCATCCACCGCCATGATCTGACCCGTAATAAAATGCGGCGCGGTGGCAAAGAACAGCACTGCGGCAGCCACTTCCTCGGTCGTTCCGTTACCCCTCATGGGAGTCTTCGTCGCCATACGTTTCATAAACGCCGCGGCGGATCGTTTTCTCATATCAATCATGCCCGGAGCAACACAATTCACGGCGATCTCAGGCGCCAAGGCCTTCGCCATCACTTGTGTCAGCATGTGCAGCGCGGCCTTGGACGAACAGTAGTGGGCGTGAT
>QIAR01000405.1 GCA_003225595.1 Acidobacteriota bacterium
GCGACCGTGTGCTGCGCCTCGCGTGCGGAATGCAGGAAAGTGATGGCCACATCTGCGCCCGCCTCCGCCATGGCCAATGCGGTTGCCCGACCGAGCCGTCGCGCCGCCCCAGTGATCAGTACCGTCTTGCCGCGCAGAGGCTTGTCACTCAATTTCGGCATGGCTGGGATTGTATCCTGATCGTGTGGAATGAGCTGTCTTAGCAGTTAATGTGTGTGGGAGATGGGAAAT
>QIAR01000338.1 GCA_003225595.1 Acidobacteriota bacterium
CGCGCCGAAGGCCTTCTGAATAGGATGAAGCTGCCCATCTTTTTCCAAACCCTCGACCGTAACGATTTCCGCACCATCGGCTTGAACCGCGAAAATCGTGCATGACTTCACGGCCGCGCCATTCATCAGCACGGTGCAGGCGCCGCAGTAGGTGGTATCGCAGCCGACGTGCGTCCCGGTGAGATCGAGCCCTTCTCGCAACAACTCCACCAGCAGTGTGCGCGGCTCGACACTCACGGCACGCGATTTCCCGTTCACCTTCAGCTTGATCGGAACTCGTTCGATAGTCTCAGGCATAGATGTGGCTGGCCTCGACTTGCTCACCACGAGCGCGACGCATGGCAATTTCAATGGCACGCTTGACCAGCGCAGAAACCAGCGCGCGCTTGTACTCGGCAGAACCGCGCATATCGGGTTGTGGGTCGGCGGCGGCCCGAGCGGCTTCCATGGCGGCGGCGATGACCCTATCGGTGATTTGTTGGCCGCGCAGTGTAGCTTCTGCTTCGGTGGCTTTGATGGCAGTAAGACCGACACAGCCCAGCGCGATGGCAGCATCTTTGCAGACGTCGCCATCCATCGAGAGTTGCACCGCGGCGCTCGCCGTGGGATAGACGGGAGCGGTGCGTTTGAAAGCAAGATATGCGCCGCCCGTGCCCTTGGGGGGGATCTTCACGACGATTTCGCTGACCAGTTCGCCGTGCGCGAGCACAGTGGTATAGGCATCAGTGATGAACTGGTTCAATGGGACGGTACGCTCACTATCAGCACCAGGACCGAGGCAGCGCACTTCAGCGGCCTGCGTCAGTAGAACTGTGGCCCAGTCGCCGCTCGGGTCCGCTTCGGCGATAGAGCCGCCAATGGTGCCGCGATTACGCACCTGCGCGTCGGCGATTCCGGCGGCGCAGTCATGAATGATTGGAATCTCGCCAGCCGTCGCGGAGTTCTCAATTTCCGCGTGACGGGTAAGTGCGCCGAACTGCAACGCCCCATTTTCTTCCTTGACATAGGAAGTTCCAGGGATGAAGTTCAGGTCTACCAGGTGTTGCGGACTGGCGAAACGTAGCTTCATCAGTGGGATCAGACTCTGTCCGCCGGCGAGGAGCTTTGCTTCTTCGCCCAGTTGGACGAGCATGGTCGCCGCTTCCTTCAGCGAACTCGCGCGATGGTAATGGAATGCTTGAGGATACATCGTTGTCCTTCAAATTTGTGGCGCCAGCTTGTCGATGATCCGGCTGGCAAGTTAGCTATTTGCTCGCGCAAATCCCACAGTGACTGCCGCCAGCGCAATTGTTACGAGCGCCGATCCGGTCACAGCCAACGCTGATGGGAAGAATCCGCCATGGTTAATTGTTTGCAAAATCACTCCCATGGGAAAAACCACAGAGCCGACCAGCAGAGCCATAGCGATCCCAAGACGCGTGGGTTCGCTGAATGCCAGTCGATCGAATACCACCCCGAACACGATCATCAGCATGCCGAGTCCGATCCAATGGGAGTGCACATCTACCTGGCGGACATAATTGTATTTCGTCGTAGCATAAGCATCGATGGCGTGGTGCGCCTCCGGGATACGGCGCTCGGCCGCGTGGACAAACGCGCCAGCGAGCGATCCGCCAATTGTGTCTAGTGTCTGGTGCTCGATGAACACGGCGTAATAGAGACCGTAGAGCATGCCGAATGCGGCCAGCGCGAGTCCGCCAAAGATGAGCAGTTTGCCGGCGCCGCTCATCGTGCGGCTCCCGATGCGGTATCGAGGCTCCCGCTGTAACGCAGTACGCCGACCAGCATGCCGATAAGAGCAACGATCACCATCAGCCCGCCAATATCGGCAATACCACCAGCCAGCAAGCCCAGCCTCAATTCAAGCAGCACACAGACTGGAAGGATTATCGATCCGGCGAGCATCACCTTGACCCAACGGCGTTTCCATTCTTCGCTGAGAAACACGTAAGGCTGAACGAAAGAGAGCAGCATCGCCAGCAGCCCGAACTCGATAATGTGCGAATGCGCGGCGATGTTGACGGCCTTTTCTCCGGCAAGATTGCCAAAATTTCTGACCTCGTTGGCGGCGCGCGCCACGTCATTCGCCGCCGAGTAGTCGACCATATTACTCAAAATGATGATTTCCCCTGTTTCGTGTCGATAAAGGTCCACTCCGGCGTACCATGCGCCATGCAGGAATCCAAGGAGAACGAGCAACGTACCGCCACTGAGGAGCGCGCGACACGACCAAGAGCCCTCGTGTGGCAAGTCCGGTTCCACGACATCGGCTCGGGTGCCCCGAAAGTATTTCCACAGTCCCCAGGCCTCGCCGAGGAGCGCGATGATCAGCAAGGCTCCGGCGGAGTCGGCCAATATGCTCGCCCATCCAATCACTGCAAAAGGACTGTACGCAAGGCCGACGTAATGAATCAGAAATACTCCGACCGGAAGTAGCACTCCACCGCTGATGAATAGTGCTGCCAGCACCTTCTTGCGCGCAAGAGGGAAGGCCACGAAAGGCTGCAACAGAGCTAGCAGCAATGCGAGGTAACCAGCATCAATCATGTGGACGTGTGCATCCACCTTGGTCCCGCGATCTTCGAGAAGACCACCCAGATGCTTGAATATATCCTTCACGGCTGTTGGATTCTGCGCAGCAACGGCCTTCGACGCGGCAATCAGCGCCTCGCTTTGCAGCCCGGCGTTCTGATGCAAAACAAATACCGCGAAGATGTCGCCGAACAACATTCCGCCGGCGATGAGCGCAATCCCGCCGAAGATGAGCAGACGACGGGCGCTCAAGGGAGCGAATGTCGTGGCTACAGTCGATGGAATTGTTCTCGTTGCCATAGTTCGAGATTGCCGAGCGGCGCTCGCTTGCGCGGGGTCAAAGACCTGGGCCCACACGTTGCATTTCTAATCCGCGGCTGCCTGAGCTGTCGTGTTGCGGAATGCCGGCATTACGTGCTGGGCGAACATGTGTTGGGTCTTGATACTCTTCCAATGCTCCAGTCCACCAAAGTTCGAAACGATTGCCAACTCACCGATGCCACCCTTGGCCTGTAGCTCGCGAATCTGGCCAATGACTTTCTCCGGCGGGCCGATGAAGCCGATTTCCTGATTCACGATTTCGTCGTATGTAAGCGTGGTGAGAGACTCCAGTGCTCCGCTGGCGTAAAAGCCGTAACCCTTGGCGCGAAGCTCCGCTTGCTTCTCCTCACTGTGCAGCGATTCGATGGGAGACGCGTTGAAGGCGAGAAAATTATGCAGGGCTTGCTCGACCTCGCGGCGGATCGTCTTCTCATCTTCATCGATGTAAACCGGGCGGATGTACACGATATCGGGCTTATGGCCGTGTTCGGCGCAGGCCTTTTTATAAATGTTCAGCGGGCCTTCCAGAACTTTCCATGGCAATAGCGGCGGAACAAACATTCCCCAGCCTTTTTCACCGGCCATCTGATAAGTGATGTCGCTGGTACCGCCGGTAAAGAACTTGGGATGAGGTTTCTGCAGCGGGCGCGGCACCACGGTTACGTCTTTTACATTGTAGAATTCGCCGTCGTAGGAGAATTTTTCCTGGGTGAAGGCAAGCTCCAGAATATCGATGGCCTCCTCGTAGCGCGGACGGCTTTCTTCGAGTAGCAGGGCGGAAGGACCAAAGAGCCAGGCATGTCCCCGGCCCAAGCCGCATTCCAGTCGCCCGTTTGTCAGGATGTCGGTTTCGGCGATCATGCCTGCCAGGCGCATGGGATTTTCGAGCGGCAACGTGTGCAAGGCGGTGCGAAAGCGGATGCGTTTGGTGCGCTGTGCCGCCGCGGCAAACATGGCCAGCGGGTTAGCAGATATCGAGAACTTCTGGAAGAAGTGATGATCGATGACTGAGTACACATCGAAACCACACTCATCCGCATGTTCGATCTGTCGCATGATCTCCCAGATCATGTCGTAATGCGACTTGCCTGGCGGCGTCTGGATCTCACAATAGATGCCGAATCGCATAGCTCTCCTAACGCTGGTCCCTCCTCACGTTTCCGGCCGCCTTATCGCGGGTGGCGCGGTTCTTGCCTTCGTGATTTCCGGATTTCGACTTTGAATTATCTACGGGCGCTCCGATGGCGCGGTACTTCCCCCTGTAAAACAGAAGCGGCTCGCCTTCGCGAAAAACTACATCCTCCACTTCGGCAATAAAAATCGTATGGTCCCCGGCAGCCTGGGCGGTGTGCAGCCGGCATTCCAGGTAAGCAAGCGCGCCGTGCAGAACCGGTGTGCCATGTTTGGTTCGCTCAAAACGCGCTCCTGCCTGTTCGGCGTGCTGATGGCTTTCCGACGATCGCGCGTAGTACTCGGAAATCGCGCGCTGATCTTCGGCAAGAACGTTTACGCCGAAACGCTTCTTCGCATGCAGGTGCGCATGAGTGCGGGCGCGATGATCTACGCAGACCAGAACCAGCAGCGGATCCATCGAAACCGAGGTGAAGGCATTTGCGGTCATTCCGTGGACTTCCCCGTCCTGATCCACAGCCCATCGCCTTGCGAAAATCTAACTGGGTAACACTCATGGACGGCTGGATTTCTTGTAGCCTGTCAACGTCTCAAAAGAACGGCGAAGCAAGCACCCCCCGCCACGCCACCCGCTAAGTTACCACGTCAAACGCAGTGCGAACTGGATCTGGCGCGGATTGAAGACCGCCCGCGGAGTGCCGTAACCTGGGTTTGGTGATCCTTCGAGAAATGTGCCCGGAGTGCCCGCCGGAATGAAGTCTGGCGCTCCGTAGACCGTATTGAAGAAGCGGATATTGACGGTGTTGAGTGTATTAAAGCTCTCTGCAATCCCCTGTAGATTCATCCGCTCGGTCAGCTTAAAGGTTCGGGAAACGCGCAAGTCCACACTTTGAAAACTGTCGCCTTTGAACGTGTCCCTTGGTTCGATGCCGACGCGGTCATTGAGAGGGAACCCATCCCCATTCGCGTCGAACCCAGTGAATTTGGTGAAGTAGTGAGGTGACTCCAGGCTAACGATGGTGGAGAACATCCAATCGTTCACCAGGAAATTCTTCTTGGTGGGCCCCTCGAAAGTTGCATTGCCCACAAAGCGGTGCGCCGCATGGTCGGCCGAGAGGGCCTTCTCGGCAGCGAAGTTGCCGCTGTCCTGCGGGATCAGGACGAAACTCGGATTGGGTCCGTCATCCAGACTCTTCGACCAGGTGTAACTAACTCCAAAGCCAATGTGGTGAGTGACCCGCTTGTTGAGGTTAACCAGCAACCCGTCGAACTCGGAGTACCAGCGAGAGTCGGCCTCGAAAAAGTTGAATAGGGCGGGGTTGGCAGCTCCAGGAATCGTATCTGGTGCTGGTGCGGGGGGAGAAGGAACCCAAAAGGTGTTCTTGAAGCCGGCATCGCCCCTGGAGTCGTGTACGGGGACGCTTCCCGTGGGCGCGGGTTGGTTAATATTAAAGAAACTGCCCAGATGAACACCGTGGGTACGCAAATAGCTGATATTCAGGACAACGTCCTTTGCGGGCTCGAACTCGACCGAAAGGCTGTTCTGGATTCCGTAAGGCTGGCGGTGGTTCTTGGTGAAGCGTACCACGGTGAACGGAGCCTGAAAGCCCGGCACGAAATTAGCCGGGTTGTCCGGGTAACTGCCGGTTAACAAGTTATTGAACGCCGCCTGCAATAAGCCGTCCGGACCCCTGCTACTGACAAATCCGTAAAGTTGGGTGACCGAGTTCAGGTCGTCTTCTTGCGGACGGAATTTCGTCTGGCCCCCGCAGGAGGGCTTCTGGCAAGCCAGCAACGGTGCCGGAACAATTCCGTGGAACAGGCCCGAGCCGGCACGGATTACGATATTCCGCTTCGTACCCAGGCTATACGCGATCCCCAGCCTCGGATCCACTGCCCGCTGCGTGTTCAGAACGCCGCTCGGCCAGGTCTCCCAATCCGTACGCACGCCGAGGTTTACCGTCAGGTGGTCGGTGGCGCGCCAGTTATCCTGAGCAAAAAGACCGCTGTAGGTGTGGTCCAGCACACCCAGCGCTGCGTTTCGAACCGCGTCGGGATAGTGACTCAGTTGAAACACCGCTGGATCGAAGGTTGGCTCTGTGAAACTCGGCGCTTGAAACCTCTCGAATTCGATGAGCACTGGATCGTGTTCTATCAAATTCGAAACGCCACACAACGGGTTGCTGGCATCCGGAGCGACGCAGAGGAAGATCGCTTCAAAAGGGTAGAACAGGGGGAAGGATTCCGTGGTACGCACCCAGTTGTAGTCGCCGCCGAAGCTGAGTGTATGTTTGCCGACATTCTTCGTGAGGTGATCTACCAGTTCGAAGCGCGACTCTTTATAAAAATCCGGGTTGCCGCGATTGACGCCGATCGCGAATTGGTTTGCCACTTCCATGTGAGGCTGCGACGAAACAGTGGGGAAATCGTAGTCGCGGCGTGCCCATTGAAGCCGGAGTTCGTTCACTAAAGATGTTGAAATACTGGTCGAGAGATTCCCCACGAGTGAATGGTCTTTATCAGAATTGTTCTTGAATCCCGAGGGCAAGTCGAAGCCGTCATTCAAGGGCGAATAATTCTTGAGGTTGCCGTTGTTGAAGAAGTAGCGCACGAACAAGTTGTTCTTGTCATTGATCGCGTGGTCCAGGCGCCACAATACATTGTCATAGTCGGTGTTGCGCGTGACATTGAGGTTCTCGAGAGGAAAACCGATCCCCGCCTTAAATTGATTGATCGTATCGATTTTGTTCAAGATGATCGAGTTGTAATATGGCGACTCGCGGCGGCGCTGGCCCTCATAGTTGCCAAAGAAAAAAGTCCGGTTCTTGACAATCGGGCCCCCGAGCGTGAAACCAAACTGGTTCTGGCGCAGCTTGTTGAGCTTGTGGCAGCCGCCCGAGCTCAGGTCTCCGGGCACGCTGCAAGTCAATGGGTCGGAAGAAGCAAGAATACTGCCCGCATCCATTTTGTCGTTGCGGAAGTATTCGTATGCGGAGCCATGGAATTCATTAGCGCCACTTTTGGTGATGATGTTAACGATGCCGCCGACAGCGCGCCCGAACTCGGTGCTGTAGCTGCTGTTAATGACCCGAAATTCGCGCACCGCTTCCTGGGAAGGGGTGTATTTCTGCACGCCTGAGGCGGTCGAGATATTATCCGCTCCGTCGACTGCAATGAAATTGTAGTGGATATTCTGGCCGGCGAAGGACAGCTTGGTTACCGGTTCGATGATTACGTCCGTGCTGCCCGACGTCGTGTCGCCGATCTTCACCCCTGGGGCCAACAAGGCGAAATCAATGAACTGCCGCCCATTTACGGGGAGATCTTGAATCTTCTGCTCATCGATTACCGAACTCACCATGGTACGCGTGGGTTCCGCGACTTCGCCCACGTCTTGCACCGTGACTTCCTGTGTGATCTGTCCCACGGGCAGGTTGAAGTCCAGGTTGCCCGCGGCACCGAGATCGAGGTGAAGTTTCTTGGCCGATTTCTGGAACCCGGACTTCTCTGCGGTCACCGTGTAGTCGCCCGGGGGAAGCAGCGTGATCTGGTAATCTCCGGTCGCGCTGGCTGTAGTGGTGCGGGTCAACCCGGTAGCAGGGTTCACCGCGGTCACGGTCGCTTGCGAAATGGCCGCCCCGCTGGTGTCGTAGACCCGCCCCTGGATCGAGACAGTAACCACCTGAGCGTGCGCGGGAGGACACACGGCGGTCAGGACTACGAGACACAGTGTAAAGCGCAGCGCCAGTGAAACGCGCACAAATGCTTGCCAAGACCATTGTTCTTCCTGCAAATAGCGGCCTGCGCAGAAATCTGCAAAGCACTCAAGGTTAGTGCTGGACTTACGTTTTAGCGCCCTAATCAAGTTTGGCTCCATCTCCCCCTCCTCTGGATCTGCCTGAAGCGACAGCCTTCACTGCGTTTGGACATTCTTCTTAGGTCACCAACTTGCTGCTCGCCTTCGAAATCTCTCCGTTCATCACCTTGATCAGCCTAGATTCCGAGTCATCCAGGTGCCGGGCAAGCACAGTGGCACATTGCGTGAGCTTGCCGGAACATAGTAACTGGTAAATCTTACGATGCACCGGGATGAGACCGCCTGGGTTATCGTGGCTTTGATCCACCAGCACCATTCCCACCCTCAATTCGCCTATCACTTTTTGATAAAAGGATTCCAGCCGCTTGTTCGCGTGAATCTGGATCAGCCTGCTATGGAATTGAAAATCGAAGCTAACGGCCCTCACCCAATCCCGGGCGCGGACAGCTCGTTCGTATTGCTCCAATGCCGTCTGTAATTCTTGAAGAAATTCGCGGCCATTCTTCTTTGCGGGAAGATCTTTCGCTGCCAGCACCGCGGGGATCTCGAGCATTCGGCGTAGCTGGTAAATTTCTTCAACGTCGCGGAGTGAAAGCTGCGAAACAGCAACGCCCCGATGGAGATTGCGTTTCAGCAACCCTTCGAGTGAGAGAATTCTCATCGCCTCGCGCATGGTGTTTCGCGAAACTCCCAGCGAGCTGGCGAGCGGGACTTCCTGAAGGGGTGTTCCCGGGCGCAGTTCGCCATCCAAAATCCTCTGGCGGAGAACCGCCGCCACCTGATCCGCAACACTCACCCGATCGATCTGCGAAGGTTCCATGCCGAATATGCTGGTGGAAGGCTGGGTGGAAAAGCATCTTGCGCGCAAACGTTGAAGTTGTCAAGTGTTGAAACGTTCACCAATGTCAGGTGTTTTGTTGGGCCCTGGAGTTCTTCTCGAATTTCAAGCGGTGCGCCGATTCCGGCTTCAAAGCACGTCGTAAGAGTGACGCAGCACGTGGATTTGGCAGGACCGGAGAGTTTCATCTCATGTATGATTCGGTTTCGAGCGGAATGAGGTGGAGTCCGCATAAAAAAAGGCCCGGCAAGACACATTGCAGCCGTCCGCTTTACACAGT
>QIAR01000339.1:0-3564 GCA_003225595.1 Acidobacteriota bacterium
GATGGCCGACAAAGCAGCCGCCGGATCGCCCAGCGCCTCAATCTGCAACCGAACCATGCCCACCACATGGGTGAACCACATCCCGGCGGAGAGGCCCTTGCCGGCGATATCGCCGATGGCGAATACCAGATCTGTACCGAGTTCAAACACGCTAATGAAATCGCCGGACAGATGACGTACCGGGAAAATCTCGCTGGCGATCTCAAAGGACTCACGGCGAAGAAGGCGCGGGCCGCAGAGTTTTCTTTGCACTTGGGCGGCTTCGTACATCGTGCGTCGCAGGTCGTCGTGCTCACGGCGCAGAGTCGCAAGCTGGTCCTCGAGCACACGGTTGCGGCGCGCAACGTCCACAGAACCGGAGAGTATTCCTGCATGCCGGGAGACCTCCGCCCGATGTGCCCAAATCTTGTCCTGGCGCCAGCCCCGAATTTGTAGAGCGTTATCCAACTTTCGTCTCCCGCAAATACCGTGATCAGCCGACGAATTTGTAACCCGTACCGTGTACGGTGAGGATGAAGCGAGGTTCTTCCGGCTTGGGCTCGACCTTCTGCCGCAAACGGACAATGTGCGCGTCCACGGTGCGCGTGGTCGGGAAGCGCTCGTAGCCCCAGACTTCCTCGAGCAGGCGATCGCGGCTCAGGGTCTCCCCAGGATGGCAGAGGAAGTACTTCAGCAGTTCGAACTCCTTCGAGGAGAAATCCATCGCCTTGCCCTTGCGCGACACCTGGCAACTGCGCAGATTTACCTCGACATCACCAAACGAGTAGCGGTCCTGCTCTTTGGGAACGGTACGCGCACGGCGGAGGACGGCCTTTACCCGAGCCAGCAGCTCACGAATGGAGAACGGCTTGGTGACGTAATCATCCGCACCCAGCTCGAGCCCGACCACTTTGTCCACTTCCTGGCCACGCGCGGTCAGCATGATGATCGGGACGGAAGGCCGCTTGGACTTAAGCTGTTTGCAGACATCCAGCCCGCTCATGCGGGGCATCATGACATCGAGGATCACGAGGTCGGGTGCCTCGTTGAGCGCGCGTTCCAAGCCGGCAACGCCGTCCGGGGCGGTAATCACCTCATATCCTTCGTACTCGAAGTTGTCGCGCAAACCAGCAACCATGTTGGGTTCGTCTTCCACAATCAGGATTCTGGCCATCTCATGATCTCCACGGCTTCTTTTCGCTTTGGCCTGTAACTCGATTGCTGAATTGATGGGTGCCATTGCCAGTTTCTCCGTCGGCGATCAGGCCGAGGCCAGGTTGCGTCCGTTCTCTCCCTGCTTGACGGGCAGGGCGATGGTGAACTTGCTGCCCTCGCCGGGCGCGCTGTCCACCAGGACCTCGCCGCCATGGGCCTGCACAATGTGACGCACCAGGGAGAGGCCCAGTCCGCTGCCCTTGGTGTTGTGAACCAGCGGATCGCCCACACGATAAAACTTCTCGAAAATCTTGTGCTGCTCCTGGTGAGGAATGCCGATCCCGTGGTCAATCACTTCCAGCTTTACTGATCCGTTTTCACGATACAGCTTGACGCCGATGTGCTTCCGGTCCTGTGAATACTTGAGAGCGTTGTTGACGAGGTTCAACAACGAGCGGGCCATGGCCTCGCGATCCACGCGCAGGGGCGGCACTTCGTCGATCCGTTCTTCATAAGTGAAACCATGCTGCTCGATCTGGTAGCGATAGGAGTCGAGCGTGTTGCGCACCAGTTCGCGCATGTCGGTTTCGCGGAAATCGTATTCCTTGCGGCCCGCTTCGATCCGGGAGAAATCCAGGATGTTGTTGATGAGCGCGCTAAGGCGCTCACTTTCTTTGCGAATGATGCAGTAGTACTCCTGATATTTTTCCCGCGAATTGAGCCGGCCCATTTCCAGAGTTTCGGCGTAAAGCCGGATCAGAGACAGCGGCGTCCGCAGCTCATGGGAGACGTTCGAAACGAAATCGGACTTCAGCCGGGCCAGCGCCATTTCTTTGCTTACGTTGCGATAAGTCAGCACAATTCCACCGGCGAGTAAGAGAGACAGCGCCCCCAGAGCGAGGAAGCTGGTGCGCACGAAGTGCTGACCGATGGCTTCCAGCGTGGTTCCACGCAGCTTGATGGCCAGCGTAAGACCCGGAAACACGGCTTCCATGTTGCGTTCCACTTCGGGCACGCCGCCATCCCAGCCTGCCGATGCTGCCAGGGGGGCCGATTCACCCTTGGGGTGCAACATGATCACAGCATGGTTCTTATCACCCTGCCCCTCGCCGAGGTTGTGGCTCGTCACTGTTTCCAGCATCTCGGGAAAGAACCGATCGCGCAGATATTCGGCATCAAACGCGATTCCCCCGATAGCCTTTTTACCAGTGGCCTCGTCCGTCTTCGCAAACATGACGATGGACTGATATACGTGTTTCTCGCCTCGTGGCACCCAATTCTTGAAGGCGTAGTATGGCGTGCCCTTCTTCTCCATTTTGGTCATCGTTTCCAGGAGACCCTTGTACTCCATCTTCAGCCAGCCCTCGCCCATTTCGGACAGGCCATCGGCCTCCGCATGAAACGCCTGATCATTCTTCAGGCGATAGGGCTGGGAACGGAACATCATGCCGTGATCGGGATCGTAAGCGAACAGATGGGCGGCGTAGGGATGCGCGGCAAGAAGCCGGTCGAGCGTTTCCGCGCAAGTCATACCCGGGGCCGGGAACCCGCTTCGAACATCATCCAACTGTTCGTATGCCTTCTGGTTGATCTCCTTTTCGGAAATGGCCAGCACCTGGGTGAAATCACGCTGTATGGCGGCTTCCACCGCCCGGTCACGCTGGATGTGCATCAGGTGCCATGCGCTCAGGATCACTAGAGCGGCGGCGGGCAGAACTACGGCGAGTTCGAGGGTCAGTATCAGTCGGGTTCGCTCGTTCCAGCGCCGTTTCGGTTTCATGGTGCACTCCTGATCCGGGCCGCTACCTGGATCAGCCCGGCAGGAAACATACTTGAACGGAATGGGGCATGTGTCAATTAGGGGTAAAAATACGTAAAAAATTGTGCACTGGTTTGATATTCGAGGTGCGGTGCTCGCCTCACCTGCCTGGAAAGAGAATGCGGTTAGCTTGATTTGTTAGTTCCCACAGCCCGGACGAAAATACAGTAATTCTTGACGTGACGGTACTGGCCCCTTGTCGCGGTAGGGACGACCATGGCTGATCGCCCCCCGCAGAGATCCGTCCAAAAAAGTGAACACCTGGCTTCGCACCAGGGGTTCAGTTTCACTCTCGTCTGCCTTTGCGCTGAATAACTTAGATGGATGCCTCACTTACAAAAGCGACTGTGAGCTGTGAAACGGCCTAGGGTTTACGCAAAAGAGTTTACATTCTTGAAAAAAGCCTGAGCCTTGCGCCGAATTCGTCAGCCTATTCGCGACACACTTCTCACGATAATGCGAGCGTCTTGGCGGCAGTTTCAATCTGGGCTTCGTCCGCATCGCCGAAGCCGAGCACTGCCCATTCTCGGCCTGTGACTGATATAGCAGTTCGAGAGCGCGGTTGCGCTGATTCCGCGCGCAGGCGCTTGTCGAACGACCTTGCGGTCGTT
>QIAR01000339.1:3629-4118 GCA_003225595.1 Acidobacteriota bacterium
GATGCGACGCCCAGGCTTTGAGGGTTCTTGCCACCGTTAGAAATCTCGTTACTAACCGCCACTCTGAAAGGCTGTCTAATAGGTAGCCCGATTAACGAGGTAGTGGGGATGGATCAACACTTCGCAAATTTCCCGGGAGACAACGGGATGCTGTTGACGCACAGAGCGGGATGGGAACGGCTTCCGCTGAACTCGCTCCGATGTAGTCCGGCAGACACGGCATCCTCGCCTCTTGTGAGAATAGCGAAGTGCCTTTTGCTCATTGTGAGCGTGTTTGGGCCCTACACCTCACTTGTGGTCGCTCAAGCACAATCCTCGAAGCCATCAGCCAACGAGCAGAAAATCAACAGACCGGCTACCGGGGACGGGGTTGAATACGACCTGACACTGCGGTTGCTAATTTCGAGCAAGCGGTTAGAGGGTAAAGGGACGGTCTGCCTCCCCTCGCAACCCCAGGAGCGACAGACGCTCACAATGTCGCTCCGAAAC
>QIAR01000150.1 GCA_003225595.1 Acidobacteriota bacterium
TGTACTTCCACTGGCGCACGGCATCCACAGCCGCATGAGCCAGCGAGGCTTGACCGCTGAGCACCGTCAAGTTGGTAATGCTGCCATTCTTGCTGATGGTCGCCTGAAGTTGAACTGTGCCCTGCAGGCGCATTGTCAGTGCCTGAGGTGGATACGTGGGCTGCACTTTCTTCATCAGAAGACCCTGCGAGACGCCTTGCGAAACCCTGACGACCTGTGGGATGGGCTTTGGTACATTGACCGCTGTTGCGGCCATTAAGTTGGAAATGGCCTTGTCAGCGTTCGATCCAGTGCCGATGTTCAGAGCACCGGGTAACGGGGCATCTTGCCGAGCTTGAGCCTCTGGCTTGGATAGGTCAGTTTTGACCACCATCGGTTCCGCTTTCGCTACTCTTATGTTGTCCGTAGGAGACGGGGCTGAGGCAGCTCCTTTTGTTGTCGCGGTTGACGTGGGCGCAGTTGTCTTTGCTACTGAGGTGCTCTTAGCTACCGATGTGCTCTCGGCGGGCGCCGGCTCCGCTTCGACCAGTGTGTTGGCTGCTTGCTCCTGAATCTGCGGAGCAGCCGCGTCTTGCACGGGACTACTGACTTGCGGCACCGGCGTAGAAGCCTGCACCTGTGTCGGGACGATCGGCTGCGGGCTCGCTTTCCGGTGTAGGGTTGTCCAGCGGAAATAGCCAGCCACCACTAGCAGCAGAATAACGGCGATTACGATTAGACGGATTTGCCTGTTCCCGCTCGCTTCTTTCTCAGCATCATCTGAGCCAAAACTGGAGAAGGACGGAACTGTAGCCGCCGGATAGGGCACCACAGCCGTTGAGGAAGAATGCTTCCCTGCAAATTGTGGCTTGCCTTCGTCACTGAGGATCAGTTTCTGTGCCGGCTCTTCGGTTTCTATGTCGAAGACAAGTGCACCACGCGGTTTTTCCTTTGCAAGAGCTGGGGCTGAGGCTGCTCCCTCTGCACCGCGCATTGGGGCCGTGAACGGCCGAAGTTGCCGGATCGCGGTGGAAGTGGAGTGTGAACTGGCCGACTTTGCTGATTTGGTCTCCTGTGCAGGCGCCGCCGACTTGCCGGCGGCTTCGGCTGCGCGTTGTAGTGCCGATGCCATGGGCTCGGATGGCGCTTTGGATGCCGGCTGCCAGGGGTAACTCTTCGAACTGGTTTGGTTCGGTGCGGACATACCAAGGCCAGGAGCCGGTATGGGATCGTGCATGTATTCAAGCAAGGTGGCTTCGGCGGCATCCGGCTTCGGAGTCGGATCCTGTTCCACTTCAAAAGCGCTTGAGGAAGCGGCTGCTGGCGGAATCGCAAGCGCGGACTCCGCTTTCGGCGTCTCGAACCCAGGTTTCTGTGTGAGCGAAGAATCAGCCGATGTGCGTGACGCATCGGAGGCAGGAATTTCCGGACGCGCAGACTGCGCAGAGAAAGTCGCTGATTGTGCTGGCGGAGTCTTGCCCGATTCGGAGCTTTTGCGCAACAATCCGCGCGCAACCCGCAACGTGCCCTTCGCCTGCTCCACATTGATTGGCTTGGTCAGCACGAGATTGGCACCGATTCGGAACGCCTTGGCTACCCCCGCCTGACCTTCAACCACCGCGACTGCCAGGGAAAACTGGTTCGAAGTCGAATTGCGCGCACTTTTAAATAACAGAGTGGCGTTTTGTTCGTTCTCACAATCGACCACGATCGCATCGAAGTGTTGCGCCATCAACTTTTTGACGGCAGCAAAGGGCTCGCTAGCCGGTTCGACGCTGAAGTCCAGTTCGCTCAGTACCTGGGTAACTACGCGGGCGATCTTCTCGTCCGGACAGAACAGCAGCGCTTGGTACCTCATGGCGTAATCGTAGGTAACTCCGTAGATGTCATCAAGTTACGGAGGTAACGGCGATAGCTTGCGAAGCTTCTTGAGAGAGCAATCTAATTTTCAAGCCCGTGAACGGCTGTTGGACGGACCTGATTAGATCGCCGCGGGTCGCTGGTCGCTGGCAATTCCAACGGCCGCGAGTAGAATTGCGGCCATGCGGGTACCACTCTGGCTTAAGGTCGGCTGGACCGTGTGGGTGCTGGCGTGGGTTCCGTTCTACTGGAAGCAATATGGAGCGCAGACCTTCTTCTACTTCTGCGACCTGGGGAACTTCTTCATCGCGGTGGCGTTGTGGATGGAGAGCGCGCTCATCTTCTCCTGGCAAGCGACCGGGCTACTGGTTTTTCAGACTCTCTACACCGTCGATCTCATCAGCGCATTCTTCTTCCGCAAACACATTATCGGCGGCACGGAGTACATGTTTGACGTAACCGTGCCGCTGTTCGTCCGCTTGTTGAGCTTATTCCACGTGGTGATGCCACCGCTGCTGCTGTGGGCGATCTGGCGTTTGGGGTACGACAAGCGCGGCTGGAGATATCAGACGCTGACGGCATGGATTGTGGTGCCGATCAATTACTTCTGGAAGCCGGAGGACGATGTGAATTGGGCCCGAGGGCTTTTCTTCCGCGAACAACACGTTGTACCCGGATTGCTTTATCTTTTGGCTTACTTGCTCGTCGTTCCGTTGATGGTGTATTTCCCGACCCACCTGGGATTACAGTGGTGGACGAACCGCTGGAAGCGACCCTAGCTTTATCTGCCTTGTAATTTCGAGAAGTGTTCCACGTGGAACATTTGTAAATTTATACAGGTGTATAGCTAATAGATATTACGCCGCAAACAAAGGGCTTACAGTTTCGAAGTGCCGATGGGCGGGCGGGGTTTGGGGGCGCTCCTCGCTTGGTAATTAGTCTGTTTAGACAGCAGTAAGCAGCGCAGCGGATTTCACCGTTTTGGCCGGTAAACATCAGTGGCTTGTCCGTAGAACACTTCCGCTGCCTCCATCACGGTTTCGGAAAGCGTGGGATGCGGATGAATGGTGAGCGCAACGTCCGCCGCGACGGCACACATCTCGATGGCGAGCACGCCTTCTGCAATCAATTCGCCAGCGCCGGCGCCAACGATACCCATCCCAAGCACGCGCTCGGTTTTCGGATCGACGATGAGTTTCGTCATTCCCTCCGGCCGGTCCAGAGTGATTGCCCGGCCAGACGCGCCCCAAGGGAACTTGGCGACCGCGATCTCGCGGCCTTCTTCTTTGGCTCTGGTCTCGCTCAGGCCGGCCCAGGCGATCTCTGGATCGGTGAAGACAACAGCCGGAATTGCGTTGGGCTCAAAGGCTACTTTGTGACCAGCGATTGCTTCGACAGCGGTGCGGCCTTCGTGGGAAGCCTTATGCGCCAGCATGGGCTCTCCAACTACGTCGCCAATGGCGAAGATAGACGTATCGTCAGTCTGCAACTGCTCATTTACTCGGACGAAACCACGCTGACCGAGTTGAACCTTTGTTTTGTCGAGGCCGGGAATTTTGGAATTGGGTTTGCGGCCGACCGACACAAGAACTCTGTCGAAAACTTTTTCGCGTTCTTTAACGTCGGCGCCTTCGAAGGTAGCGCGAATTCCGCCCCTCTCTTCCCGCAACGACGATACGGTCGTGTTTACCAGAATGGCTTCGAACAGCTTTTCCAGACGCTTGTGTAACGGGAGCACCAAATCACGGTCCGCGCCGGGCAGCAGCCCGGGCAACATTTCCACGACGGTCACGCGTGTGCCCAGCGTTGCGTACACCGACCCAAGTTCCAAGCCGATGTAGCCGCCGCCAATAACCAGCAGAGTTTTTGGAATATCCGGCAAATCGAGCGCGCTGGTCGAATCCATCATGCGCGGACTGTCAAGCTTAAGACTCGGAATGATCGCCGGTCGCGAGCCGGTCGCGAGGACGATGCGATCGAAGGTGAGTGCTTCATTGCCGCCGCTGGCCTTTGCGACTCTCAGCGTATTGGAGTTTTCAAAACTGGCTCGTCCTCGAATGTATTGGACCGAGCGCTGTTTTGAGAGCTGCCCGAGGCCGCCGGTGAGTTTCTTGACGACGCCTTCCTTCCAGGAACGGAGGCGGGCCAGATCGATTTTCGGATCACTAAATTCAATGCCCCAATTTTTCGCCTGGTGTGACTCTTCAATCAGCTTGGCGACATGGAGCAGCGCTTTTGAGGGGATGCATCCGCGATACAGGCACACGCCGCCCGGGTTCACTTCGGGGTCGATGAGAGTGACTTTCATGCCGAGGTCGGCGGCAAGGAAAGCGGCGGCGTATCCACCAGGCCCGCCGCCCACCACTGCGATGCGCACGTTCGATGTGTCGGCCATTTCTATTTTTCTTAACCTTGAACTTCTATTTTTCTTAACCCTGAACCGAGAGAAGGAACGGTTGCTCGAAAGCTTCCGCGATCCAGCGGAGGAAGCGTGCTGCGTCAGCGCCATCAATCAGGCGATGATCGTACGAAAGAGAGAGCGGCAGTACCAACCGCGGCTCAAATTTGCCGTTGATCCACTCGGGTTGCATGCTTGACCGCGAGAGTCCGAGGATAGCGACCTCTGGATGGTTGACGATCGGCGAAAATCCCGTGCCTCCGATCCCGCCGAGATTAGTGATGGTAAATGTGCCGCCTTCCATTTCCGCCGGCGCGAGTTTCTTCTCGCGAGCTTTCTGCGACAGCTGCGTGAGTTCGGCAGCGAGCTCCACGATATTCTTCTTATCCACGTCGCGGATTACCGGCACGAGCAGGCCACGATCGGTATCAACGGCAACGCCGATATTAATGTACTGCTTGTAGACGATCTCTTCTCTGCCCATGTCGATTGAGGCGTTGAATTGCGGGAAAATTCTCAGCGCCGAGGCGCAGACCTTAAGCGCGATGGCAGTGACGGTCATCTTGCCACCGGCCTTTTCGGCTTTGGGCGCAAAGCGTGCACGCAACTGCTCAAGTTCGGTAATGTCGGCTCTATCGTGATGGGTTACATGCGGAATTGTGTTCCAGGCTTCTGCCAGATGCTGCGCAGTTTTGCGGCGGATCCCACGCATGGAGACGCGCTCGATTTTTCCCCACTTCGCGAAATCGGGCAGAGCCGGCTCAACAAAATGACCGGCGCGAGGCGCCTGCGCCGCTGCGCCAAGCATCGCCTTTGCCTGGGCCTTCACGTCGTCTTCGCTGATACGACCACCGGGACCAGCGCCTTTGACATCGTGGATATCGATTCCGAGTTCGCGCGCGAGGCGCCGTACATGCGGTGCGGCGGCAACTGGTTCACGGTGCTCCGTGCCGGCCACCTTGCCGAGTTGCGCAGGCATGGTGAAAGCGGGCGGGATCGGCATCGGCTGATCGGGAGGAAGCGCCTGCTCCTCGGTCTTACCCTCAGCCTGAATCGCAGCTTGGAATGCCATTCGGGCAGCTTGCTGACCTGACAAGTGCTCGACGGGCGAAGTGTGGGGCCGCTGCGGCTCCGGTTGCGGCGCAGCACCACCTTCGAGCGTAAAGATAACCTGGCCAACTTTGACCTTCTCGCCTTGTTTGACCTTCACCTCTTTGACCACGCCGGTGACTGATGATGGGACTTCTACGACCGCCTTGTCGGTTTCTAACTCCATGATCGGTTGGCCTTCCGCGACATTGGACCCGGGCGCAATCATCAGCCGCACGAGATCACCCTGATCAATGTTTTCCCCGAGCTCTGGCAGCTTGAATTCGGTAGCGCCTGAAACGATGGGAGCAGACGTGGCGAGTCGTGGAGCAGGAGCAGCCGCGGGCAGAGGCGTCACTCTCCTTTCCACTTGAGTTTGTACTTCGTGAGACGCAGCCACTGCGGGCGTTGAGACCGTCTCTGCTTTGGCGGGAGCCTGGGAAGCTTTCGCCTTTGAACTCTTTTCTGCGGGAGGTTTGGGTTCTGCAGTCTTGGTTTCCACCGCCTTGGCTTTCGCGCCGGTTCCATTCTCGATGGTGAAGATTACCTGGCCAACTTTGAGCTTGTCGCCTTCCTTGACGCGAACTTCTTTGACCGTACCGCTCACGGAGGATGGCACCTCGATCACGGCCTTGTCGGTCTCCAATTCCATCACGGCTTGGCCCTCAGTCACGCTGGCACCGGGGGAGATCATCAAGCGCACAAGGTCGCCCTGTTCGATGTTTTCTCCAAGCTCCGGGAGTTTGAACTCGGTCACTTATTTGTCCCCTTCTTAGCTGGTGACCGGATTGCATTTCTCAGGATTGATACCGAGATCGCGGATTGACTGCTGCACCACTTCTTGGTTCATCTGCCGCTCTCGTTGGAGGGCTGCTAAAGTCGCCAGCACAATGTGCTTCGCATCCACTTCGAAGAAGTCGCGGAGTGAAGCGCGATTCTCGCTCCGCCCGAAGCCGTCGGTCCCTAGTGAGACCAACTTGCCCGGTATCCACTGTGCAATGCTCTCAGGCAAAACTTTCATGTAATCGGATGCCGCAACAAAGACGCCGGGTGCATCTTTCAGGACCTGGGTAACGTAGGGGATTTTCGGGGTCGCGCCAGGATGCAGCATATTCCAGCGCTCGCAATCGTTAGCTTCACGATACAGCTGCTTATAACTGGTTACGCTCCAGACGTCCGCGGCAACGCCGTATTTCTCTTCCAAAATCTGCTGTGCCTTAAGAACTTCGTACATGATGGTTCCGCTGCCAAAGAGTTGAGCATTCAATTTGGCATCTTTCTTTACGGAAGCCTTGAAGCGATAAATGCCTTTCAGAATGCCCTCACGCACGTTCTGCCCGGCGGGCATTTCCGGCATGGGCAATGGCTCGTTGGTGACGGTCAGGTAATAGAAGACGGACTCCTGGTCTACGTACATGCGCTTGATGCCGTCTTGGATGATGATGGCGATCTCATATGCGAATGCGGGGTCATAAGCCAAAAGGTTGGGCACTGCCAACATCAGCACATGACTGTGGCCATCCTGGTGTTGCAGGCCTTCGCCAGCAAGAGTGGTCCGCCCCGCGGTGCCTCCGAGCAGGAAGCCGCGACAACGCATGTCGGCTGCGGCCCAGATCAAGTCACCGATCCGCTGGAAACCAAACATAGAGTAATAAATAAAGAATGGGATCGTATTTATACCGTGATTGGCGTAGGCCGTACCCGCTGCGATGAACGAGCACATCGAACCAGCTTCGGTAATGCCTTCTTCGAGAATCTGGCCGTTCTTGGCCTCCTTGTAATAGAGCAGTGTGTCCATATCGACGGGTTCATAGAGCTGGCCGACACTCGAGTAAATGCCGACTTGCCGGAACAGGGCCTCCATGCCGAAGGTGCGGGCTTCATCGGGGATAATGGGGACGATCAGTTTACCGATTTCCGGATCGCGCAAGAGCTTGGAGAGCAGGCGGACGAAGACCATGGTGGTGGAAGCTTCGCGACCGTCGGTGCCCTTATAGAACTCCTCAAAATGGGATTCGGCAATCGGTTTCAGCGGAGTGGCGCGAACCTTGCGCTCGGGCAGATAGCCGCCGAGTTGCTTACGACGCTCCTGCATGTATCTGATTTCGGCGCTCTCATCGGAGGGCCGGTAAAAAGGCGCTTCGTGGAGCTCGCCATCCGGAATGGGGATACCAAAGCGTGAGCGGAACAAGCGCAGTTCTTCGTCGTTCAGCTTCTTCTGCTGATGGGTGATGTTCTTGCCTTCGCCGGCTTCGCCGAGGCCGTATCCTTTGATGGTCTTGGCCAAGATGATGGTCGGCGAGCCCGTGTGCTCGACCGCAGCTTTGTATCCCGCATGGACCTTGATCGGGTCGTGACCACCCAGACGCAAGCGCGCGAGTTGCTCGTCCGAGAGATGCTCCACCATCTTGAGCAGGCGGGGATCAGTGCCGAAAAAGTTCTGGCGGAAGTAGGCGCCGCTCTCGACGAAATATTTCTGATATTGACCGTCGGTGATCTCGCCCATGCGCCGCACCAGCAGGCCGTCACGGTCACTCTGAATCAGACTGTCCCAGTCACTGCCCCAGATTACCTTGATGACGTTCCAGCCGGCACCGCGGAAGATAGCTTCGAGTTCCTGAATAATTTTTCCGTTGCCGCGCACTGGACCATCGAGGCGTTGCAGGTTGCAGTTGACCACGAAAATCAGATTGTCGAGTCGCTCGCGTGAAGCCAACGTGATGGAACCTAGCGACTCCGGCTCGTCCATCTCACCGTCGCCGAGGAAGGCCCAGACCTTGCCACCACTCGACTGCTTGAGGCCGCGGTTCTCAAGATACCTGATGAAGCGGGCGTGGTAGATCGCCTGGATGGGACCGAGTCCCATGGAAACAGTGGGGAACTCCCAGAAGTCTGGCATGAGCCAAGGGTGAGGATAGGACGACAGGCCGCCGCCGGGCTTCAATTCGCGGCGAAAATTCTCCAGCTTCTGCGTCGGGATGCGGCCTTCGAGATAGGCGCGAGCGTACATCCCCGGCGCCGCATGGCCCTGGAAATAAACGATATCGCGGTCGCCAGCCTCGGTCCGGGCCCGCAGGAAATGATTGAATGCTACTTCATATAGGGTGGCCGCCGAGGCGTAGGTGGAGATGTGGCCGCCAATGCCTTCCTGAATCTTGTTGGCCCGCACCACCATGGCCAGAGCATTCCAGCGAACCAGGCTCTTGATGCGGCGTTCCATCTCCTGGCTACCTGGAAAAGGGGGCTGTTGCCGTATCGGGATCGTGTTCTGATAAGGAGTGGTCGCGGTGAACGGCAGGTTTACGCCGGCGGCGCGGCGGGCGTGCAGGGCTAATTGCTGCAGCAGCCTTCCTGCCCGGTCCGGACCGCCCTTCGACAGAACATAATCCAGCGAGTCGAGCCACTCTCGAGTTTCGAGTACCTCCAGGCCGTTCGTCTGAGTCTCCGCCACCTGATTTCACCATCCTTTGAATGCTAAACATTCCATGATATTGAATTACGTGGAATTTTGCTGGCCACGTCGGCATTCGTTGGGTCGCATTCCGAGAGGGATTGCGGGACACTCAGAAAATTGAATAAGCCGAAAATGCTTCGAGCTGGAGAATGGCTACGCCGACGCGACGGTTCCTTTACCTTCCGCAAAAAGAGAGCAGCCGAGTCCGGTCTGTCTTAATCTATCCCGGTACTTCCGGCAGGAGGCTTTCATGCTACGACACCTGATCATGATGGCGGTCACCGCACTTATAATGAGCGGGAGTCCGATATTGCTATTTGGCAGTTCCGCGCCTTCGGTAGGCAGCATGGCGCCCGATTTCACTCTGCCCTCACAAGAGAGCACTTCAGTCAGTCTCAAGGACTACCGCGGAAAATGGGTGGTGCTCTACTTCTATCCGAAAGACTTTACCAGTGGGTGCACGATTGAAGCCCACAACTTCCAGCGGGATCAAGCCCAGTACGCGCAGAAAAATGCCGTTGTGCTTGGGGTGAGCGTGGACAGCGCCGATTCACACAAGAAGTTCTGCGCCAAAGAGGGATTGAATTTCAAGCTGCTTGCTGACACCGACCACAAGGTCTCGAGCGATTATGGTTCGCTGACGAATCTGCTGTTGGTGAAATTCGCTTCCCGGCACACCTTCATCATTGATCCGCAAGGCAAGATTGCGCGGGCATACACCAGTGTCGACCCCAATAAACACAGCCAGGAAGTGTTGACCGCGCTCGATGAGTTGCAGAAGCAGCCTGCGAGCAGCGGCAAGTAGGCAACGGCATTAGTTCCGCCCCAGTGCACCCGTTTCCCGTCAGCGGAAATAGATCCAGAGGCCGACTACGGTCGCCACCAGCGCCGCGGTGAAAAAGATATTGATCGTGTGCTCGAGTGCCGTCTCTTTGGCCGGCTTGACGTCGGGGGCCGGCACGGCGACGGTATCGATTTTCTCGTCGACAGTCGCGAAGGTAAGTCCCGCCAGTTTGCGCCGTTCCGGTGCAGGTGTCATCAAGCTGACAACGATGAGGACCAGCGAGCAGACCACAAACATAAAGATGGCATAATGCAAGAAGTTCATATCTACCACCCAGCGGATCGCGGGTGAAGTGTAACGCCCACCGGCGGCGCGGTCCGAGATCTCAAAAACAAAACGCACAGTGCCCATCACGAATCCTGTAAGCAGAGAACTGAGGGCTCCAGCGCCGTTGAGACGCGTCCACAGGATGCCTAATATGAAACATGAGGCGATCGGCGGACTAATGTACGCTTGCACGCTCTGCAGATAGATATAGAGCTGGCTGCTGATCAGGTGAATGAATGGAACCCACGCCAAACCCAGCAGTACCATGACGCCCGTCATCACGCGGCCGAAACCAACGAGCTGGCGCTCCGTGGCCTGGGGTTTTATCTTTTTGTAAAAATCAAGCGTGACTAAGGTGGAAGCTGAGTTGAATACTGAGCTCATGGCGCCCATCAAAGCGGCTAGCAGGGCCGCAATCATGAGTCCGACGAGGCCGGTCGGCAACAAATTAATAACTAAAGTGGGATAGGCGATGTCACCATTGAGCACCTGCCCGTTCGCTCCGATTTTGAACATGTCTCTATAGAGGGCGAACGCGATCAATCCGGGCAGAACGAGCATGAATACGGGAAGGATTTTCAAGAATCCGGCGAAAATTGTGCCAGCCTTAGCGTGCCCTTCATCACGGGCAGAAAGAACACGCTGCACGATGACCTGGTCTGTACACCAGTACCAAATGCCGAGGATTGGAGCTCCGAAGAAGATGCCGGTCCAGGGAAACTCCGAGTCGGTCATCGGCTTGATCATGTGAAAGTAATTAGTGGGCACTGCCGCGCGCAGGCCTGCGAATCCTCCCACGCGGTCCAGGCCAACGAAGGTAAGAATAACCGCGCCTGCAATCAAGATAAGGGTCTGTACTAGATCGGTGTAAATCACCGCAGCCAGCCCGCCGGCAATGGTGTAAATGCCGGTTGCGACGACCAGAACAACGGCGGCTGTTAACGGACTCCAGCCGACCACTCTCTCCAACACCACGGCCGCGGCGTAGAGGTGAACCGAAATCTTCGTGAATACGTAAGCAATGATGGAGATGCTGGCCAAGTAGACCGCGCAATTGCGGTTGAAGCGGCGCTCCAGAAATTCCGGCATGGTGAAAACGTTGGAGCGCAGATAGAAAGGCACGAACACCCAGCCGAGGATGAGGAGAATCATGCAGGCGAGCCATTCGAAGTGTCCGACCGCCAGTCCCGAGGTCGCTCCCGAACCGGCAAGCCCGATGAAATGCTCGGTGGAAATATTGGACACGAACAGCGATGCGCCAATTGCAAACCAGCCAATATTGCGGCTGGCTAGAAAGTAGTCGGTAGAGGTACGTTCCTTGCGAGCAAAATAAAACCCAATCGCAAATACAACGAGAAAGTAGATTCCGATGATAACCAGATCCACCGGCGCAAGGGTACGATGCGTAATGGCCGCAGCATGATTCATGGGTGTCTCGGTTTCGTCTTAGTCTTTGTTCTTCCGGGTTGCAGTAAATCGAGCATCATAGGCGATTCAGCGCACCGAGTAAATGGAAAGCCTGCGGGCCGGAGGCCATATTGTGAAGCCGGTGCCTTCCGAGGGGACGATTGGCGCAACTAGCAAGGGTTCCGCGCACCTACCAGGTAACGGATTCGCCGGGTTCAGCGGAAGCTGGGATTTAGGACTCGCGGGGCGATGTGCCGGCTGTGAAAGATGTCAAAAGGTGAGCTGGATTTTGCCATCGGCAAACGGTGAGCTTCAGCCTGCGACTTCGATTATCATCCCAGTCGATTGCGATGGAGGCGTATGAGCGTATTGAAAAGGGTAGTCGCGCTGTGCTTGTTGTCTTTACCTCAAGGGTTGCTGGCCGATTCCGGATGGCAACCCCTGGGAAATGTCTCTGCGGTTACGAATCTGCCGCGGGGAGTCGAACTCACAGTAGGACAGGGCCGCCTACGTGTGCTGGCATTCGCTCCTAACGTGGTTCGGGTCCGCTACTCTAACAGGGGAAGTTTCTTGCCAGAACATTCGTTTGCTGTCCTGCCGAACGCGTTTTTGCAGTCGCCTAAAGTGCAAGTTGAGCAGTTACAAAACGGCATTCTCATCAGCACGGGCGCCATGCAGGTGAGGATCTTCAAGTCGCCACTGTGCATCGTCTTCCTCGATCTTTCTGGGCAAGTCATCTCGCAAGACCAGCCTGGTTATCCCGTCTCTTTCGATGGCGATGCATTTCGAGTGTGGAAGTCCATGCCGGAGGACGAACATTATTTTGGGCTGGGAGATAAAACGGGGCCACTCGATCATCGCAATCTGGCCTTTACCATGTGGAACACGGATGCGTTCGGCTGGCAAGAGTCTACTGATCCACTCTACAAAAGCATTCCCTTTCTCTTGGCGATGCGGCACGGCGCTGCTTACGGCATATTTCTCGATAATACCTACCGCACCAATTTTGATTTCGGTAAGGAGTCTCGCGACTTCTATTCCTTCGGAGCGGACGGCGGCGAACTGGATTATTACTTTTTCTATGGACCTGATCCGAAGCGCGTGATTCAGGATTTCACGACTCTGGTTGGACGGAGCCCACTGCCACCGCTTTTCTCACTGGGATATCAGCAGTGCCGCTACAGCTATTATCCCGAGGCCCGGGTTCGCGAAATTGCGAGTGAGTTCCGCAAACGCAAGATTCCGGCCGATGTCATTTATCTCGATATCGATTATCAGCAGAACAACCGTCCTTTCACCGTTGATAGCCAACGGTTCCCCAACTTTGAGGGGATGGTGGAGGATTTGAGGAATGAAGGATTCAAGATCGTCACCATCACCGATTTGCACCTCGCGAAGCTGCCCGGCTACAAACCGTACGATGAAGGCTTGGCGCGCGACTACTTCGTCAAGAATCCAGATGGGTCCGTGTACGTTGGAAAGGTGTGGCCGGGCGAGAGCGTTTTCCCGGATTTCACGCGGGCAGAGGTGCGCCAGTGGTGGGGCACGCTGTACGCTGATTTTGTGAAAAGGGGGATTCGTGGCTTCTGGAATGACATGAACGAGCCTGCGATATTCGAGCGCCCCGACAAGACCATGCCGCTGGAGACCGTACACAGCGTCGAGGGCCGTAAAACCGACCATCGCGAGATCCACAACGTCTTCGGCATGGAGAATGCGCGCGCAACTTACGAGGGCATGCTCCGTCTTGAGCCCGATCTCCGCCCGTTTGTGCTCACACGTGCCGCATTTGCTGGGGCCGAGCGCTACGCCGCCACGTGGACTGGCGACAACAGCAGCACGTGGAATCACATGCGAATTTCGATTCCGGAACTGCTTAACCTCGGGCTATCAGGTTACGCATTCGTGGGCGACGATATTGGCGGCTTCAATGGAAGCCCCACTCCGGAATTGCTCACGCGCTGGATGGAACTGGGCGCATTCAATCCCATCTATCGGAATCACGCCACCAAGGGGAGTCGCAATCGCGAACCCTGGGTGGATGGCCCCGAACACGAAGCAATTCGAAAAAAGTATATCGAGACACGATATCGTTTGTTGCCTTACATCTACACCAGCATGGAGGAGACGTCTCGTACCGGTATTCCGCTGATGCGGCCCATGTTCCTCGGATTCCCGAACGATCCCGCTCTGGGCAGCAATGATGACGAGTTCATGTTCGGTGATAGCCTGTTGGTCGCGCCAAAGATTTGGGAGTTCGTGACGGCATACGACGTCGCACTGCCCAAAGGAGATTGGTACAACTACTGGACGGGAGAAAAAATCTCCGGGGGCAAAGTGATCCACGTTGATCCCCCGCTGGACACGCTTCCGGTTTACGTGCGCGCTGGAACCATCCTCCCTCAACAGCCGGTTGTGCAGAACGTGGACGAAAGTCCACGCGGGCCGCTTGAATTGCGCGTGTATGCCGGAACGGACTGTCACGGTGATCTGTACGCGGATGATGGCAATACGCTCGCGTATCAGCGCGGACAATTCCTGCGCGTGCACTTTACATGCGAAGCGACGCCAGATCATCTCGATGTGAAGATGTCGGCTCCGCAGGGACCCTATCGCCCCTGGTTCAAGGATATGCAGGTGGTGGTCTATGGCGGTAATGCTTTGGTCCGTGAGCTGACGGTCGATGCAAAGCGCGTTACTGGCTGGAAAACCGAAGGTGCCGCGATCACACTGCCTAGTTTTGCCTGGTCAGTCACAGCGCATGACATAAGGCTGGTTTACTGAGCGTCGACTTAGTACATCTACAGCGATTCCCAGATTGACCTACAGGATTGGCCCGATAGCGTCATTTACCGGGGAATAGATAGTCTTCCAGTGAGATCGATCTTCCCCAAAGCGAAGCAGGTAGTAGGCGCCGACCCATCCGTATTCGGCGCCTACACTTTTATGGCCGACGTCCTAGCGGTCGGGATGGGGCGGTTCTCTTGTCGCTGCCGGTGAGCTTGGCCCGCGGCCCCCCAGAAAAGGATCTGCATTCAGTACAAGCGGAGTACCGCTGTGCGTAAGATCAAGCAGTAGGGTGTAGTAAACTTTGAGGGCCATAAACAGAAGTGACCGGCTCGTTTTTTCACGGTGGAACTGCAGTAGGTCGAGCTGCGCGTAAGTTTCCGAGCTGCATCAACAGCATGAGTTGCCGGGCATATTCAAGAAGAGTCTTTTGGCCGCAGACCACATGTCTCCAGATCACTGTACGAGGTGAGATTGGAATGCGGGCGGCGCGTCTTGTGAACCCGTCAGTGTCAACAGAGATTGCCCCGACACCGCAATGCTTCACCGCTCGATGAGGCGGTGCAGAAGCGTCGCGCTCATGCGGTCACGAGCCCAAAGCGGCGTACTGAAAGTGGGGTATTCTCGGAGTCGGTAAGCTTAGACACAGCTGCTTCGTTCGCATTGCAACGCTGGTTCGCCCCGTCTACGAGCAAGATAGCGGCTGTCCCCACACCAATTCCCCTTTTCACCCCAGATCCTCAACGTCTCACGCGACGGCTTCCTTGTTCAAAAAGTTGCCGATGGACAATACCTTTGCCCGGCCGCGATGCTCTTCCACAGGTGCCTCGGAAACCCGAGGTGTCCGGATGACTCGGGTTACCGCGGGCTCAAGAGCCGGTGCCGGTTCAGGAACTCTGGCCTTTGCCAAAAGGGACTCGCGAATTTTCAGCCGCGCTTTGTGAAGTTGCGACTTGGAATTGCCGACGGAGCAATGCAAAAGTCGCGCGATTTCTTGATGCCCGTAGCCTTCCACATCGTGCAGCAGAAAGATGCTGCGGTAGCCTTGCGGGAGCTCGCCAATTGCACGGATCAACGCGATCCGGTCGACAGTTCCCCTGAGGCGACCGTCATCCTGACAGAGATCGATCTTCTCTCTTGGAGCGTCGGGGCGTTCATCGAGCGAAACCTGACGCAGGGCTTTCTTCCGAAAGTGCATCAGTGCGGTGTTCATTGCCACACGATAGATCCATGTGGAGAATGCTGAATCACCGCGGAATGTGGCGAGCTTCCGGAAGACCTGAATGAACGCATCCTGAGTAAGGTCCTCGGCCTCGGCCACGTTACTGGTCATACGCAAACAGAGAGAGTAAACGTGGTTTTTGTGTGCTTCAAAAAGTTCTGCAAAAGCATCTTGATCGCCTTTGAGAGCACGTGAGATCAGTTGCTTCTCCGGATTCCTCGGTCGCACCGCTATCGCATCTGTCACCTTGGTCTCCTTTCCCTCTTACAGGTCGTCGAGCCTTTGTCACCGCTGGTCTAGTGCGAGCGACGGCTCAGTGGCAGCGAGTGTAAGTTGAAGCTGGAGAGTTCTCCATCGGGTCTTATCCGTAATAGGGGAGTAAAGTTGCTGTACCGGGAGCCAGCTTCAAATGTAAGAGAGCCATTAGCTTAGCCGCGCAGGTCTCAGGGCTGCGTATCCCGCTACTTACGAGAGCAGAAAAATGCGGCAGTTGAACTGCGAGACCGCAACAATTTGCCGTTCATTTCTTCGTCTCTTCGTCCGGTCTCAAGAGTCAGCTCAATGCAGACACAAGAGTCCTAAGCTCTCGAAACCACCGTTCGCTGGGAGAAATTGGTCGAGAGTTTTGCACTCCTTCGTTCGGCTGTCCCAAAAGTGACCGGCAGGCTTGTTGACGTGAAGATGATTCCCTCCCTGCGACGGCTGCAAAAGCGCCGTGTTCCCAGTGCAAGCCCGAGCTGGCGGCAGATCTTG
>QIAR01000340.1 GCA_003225595.1 Acidobacteriota bacterium
AGCCTTGCGGCTTCTACTGATACTCGCCATCACCGATGAACTTAATTCACCTCCGGGAGCGAACCTCTCCCCAGTAATGATTGGTCTAGTTGTTGTAGCCATTGGAATGAGCTACGGTGGCATGCACGGTTATCCGATTAACCCTGCTCGCGATTTTGGACCGCGCCTGTTCACCGTGCTTGCCGGCTTTCGCAATAACGGTCTAACCGATGGGACTGGCTCCTGGTGGGTGCCGGTGGTGGCGCCCTCCTGGGTGGCTTGGTCGGAGCTGCCATTTACGATTTTGGTATTCGGCGCTTCCTGTGCGCCTCGTAGCGCGAATCCTCTGGGTCGCGACTTGTTGAGAACTTAGATGAAGCTCTCACTGCTCCCAAGTACCGGCAATTCTTCTCTGAGACTGTAACCGCTGGCCCGCAGTTTCATCATCCGCCCAGCGAGATTTAGGATTCGAACCACTGCATCATCGGTGCTCACCCCGCGAGCGTGGATATTGGAGATCAGATTTCGGTTGGCATCGGTGTGAGTGCCTTGCGGCCGATATCCTATGTACGCCGAAAGGCTCTCGGCGGTCGCGAGTCCCGGACGTTCGCCGATAAGTAGAATCGCAACCTCGGGAGTAAGTAATTCACCAATCTCGTTGAGGATTCCCACGCGGCAATGGCGAATAACAAAGGTATGGCCGACACTCCATCCCTTCGCCTTGGCGCTCTCACAGAGCAGGGGTAATAGCGGAGGGACTTGCCTCGAAACGGCAGTGACCGACAGGCCATCCCCGACAGCAATCTGCAGATGGTTACCTGTAGAACAATGCTCCAACAGCTTCACCCGAGACTCGTGGCTGAAACGTCGGCCGAGATCCGGCCGCAGGAGGTATTCATCCTTGCGTGTCGCTTGTGTAGAAACCTCGAAGAGGTTCCACTGATTCACGAATGCTGTACCAAAATCAGCTTGCAGGTCCAGTTCAGTGCGGACCGCGTCGCGTGCAGCCGCATGCGCTTCACGTAGATCCAATTGAGTGCCGGTCCGGTACGAGGCTCCTGCGCGACCAACCAGCAAACGGGCCGGCGTCCGTGCCCGAATCTTCCGCACGATCTCGGGCCAATCCGATGAAGCAAGGGACTCGTCTGGTTCATGTGCCATTTAGACGATCCTCTCTAACGATGACTGCAACCCCTGCATCAACCGGCGCCGCGCGGTTGCATCAAGTAACGCCGGTTGGGCGTCCCGATAGATACCCATTTCTTCCAGCCAGCTGAGAAACTCAGGAGCGGGCCGCAGCTTGAAGATCCGTCGCACTCCCAGCGCATCATGGTAGCTGGTGGATTGATAGTTCAGCATTACATCATCGGCACAGGGGACTCCCATGAAGTAGTTGCATCCCGCCGTCGCCAGCAGCAAGAGGAGATTATCGGCAGAGTTCTGGTCAGCAGCCGCGTGGTTGGTGTAACAGACATCGCAGCCCATCGGCAGACCGAGGAGCTTACCCATGAAGTGGTCTTCCAGCCCGGCACGAATGATCTGTCGTTCGTCGTACAAGTATTCCGGACCGATAAAGCCGACCACGCTGTTCACCAGAAAGGGCTCGAATACGCGCGCAACCCCGTACGCCCGCGCTTCCAGAGTCAATTGATCGACTCCATTGTGAGCTTCCGCCGAGAGGGCGCTCCCCTGACCGGTTTCGAAATACATCAAATTGTTCCCCTTCCAGGACCCCTTACGTCGGCTGTGATGTTCGAGGACTTGCTCCCGGCCCTCCCGCAGCATCGCGAGAGTGACGCCAAAGCTGCGGTTGGCGGCTTCCGTACCGGCAATCGATTGAAAGAGCAGGTCTACGGGCATTCCACGATTCAATGCGGCCAGTTGGGTCGTAATGTGTGCCAGGCAGCAGGTCTGGGTAGGGATCTTGTAGGTTTCGACCAGGCGATTGAGCGCGTGCAAGATGGAACTGACCGTCTCCACCGAATCCGTAGCGGGATTCACGCCAATGACTGCATCCCCGCAACCATAGAGCAGCCCCTCAAAGGCCGCCAGCAGAATCCCGCCGAGATCGTCGCTGGGGTGATTGGGTTGAACGCGGATGCCTAACACGCCGCGTTCCCCCATAGTATTTCGGCACCGTGTGATATTCCGAATCTTGGCTGAAGCCAGTACCAGGTCTTTGTTGCTCATGATCTTGGCGACCGCCGCCACAATTTCGGGCGTGATTGCCTGCTGCAGCCGTTTCAATTCTGCTTCGTCGGTGGCATCATCCAGGATGTACTCGCGGAACTCTCCTATGGTCATGCTTCGGAGCGTGCCAAAGGCTTCTTGATCAAACGTCTCAAGAATCAAGCGACTGACGTCATCATCGGCAGGATCTATCAAGGGCTGCTGGACAATTTCAGCCAGCGGTAGATCGGCGAGCTTGTACTTGGCCGCAATCCTTTCCCGCTCCGATCGTGCCGCCAACCCTGCCAATTGGTCCCCGGACTTCTCCTCATTGGCCTTAGCAAAGAGCTCACGGAGGTCCGAAAAGATGAATCGCTCAGGCATACAGCAGCATTGGAGCAGAGAGGAGTATTCTAGTGTCCCCGCTGGAACTTACCATTAATCGAGCAATGAGGAAAGGCTGATCGAAAGCAGCGTTGCGAGCGCAGGCGGAAATTCATCGAGCGCGCAGGTCACAGCGCTTTTTTCGATCCGAGCCTTGTCAAGTGAACACGGAAGCAGTTTATTCGGACCGTTGCCCGGCCCGCGTCCCTGCCGATCGCTGCAAATAGTTGACGAGAATGGTGGCGGCGGTTGGACTCGAACCAACGACCTACGGATTATGAGACCGTCGCTCTAACCACCTGAGCTACGCCGCCATGTGGATTCAACCTGAAGCTACAGATTAATTTATCACGGCAGCCCGGACTTGGGCTGGGAGTGGCGCAGATAGCGCACATTAAAGCACCGAGCGCTCTCATGGTAGCCGTGGAATCTGCGTTCACGCTCTTGAGTTAGAAAACTGGGCGAAAATTAAAGCAAGAAAGTGAGGCACGGGTTCGGAAAATTGGGCACTGGGATATGTGCCGGTACTGGTGACAATCGAAGCGCGCAGCAGCGTCGTGAAGCTTGCGACGTGCCGTAAAAAAGACAGGGATTCCCCGCACGCCCGCACATATGCCTGAGTCTTCGGGCCAACGGCTAAAGCCAGACCGTCTTAAGGCCTGATAATCACGTTGGGATCACGCCGCTCTCCGTCTATATGCACCGTGTACTTGTAAGGATAATCGTGCTTGACATCCGGCCGGGGCACCCCAGAGACGTTCTGCCCCGGATAAAAATACCAGGAGTCAAAAGGGGTCTCCTTTTCAAAGACGACCACGAAGTCTCCCGCGTAGTCCCATTTCACACTATCGTTCACGGTGATGATCACGCTGTCCGGATGGGCCTGCGGGGGTGGGTGGCTTAGCGCCACATTTTTCGGTATAGCTACTGGCTGTGCGACGCCCATGGTTTTTCTCCTTCAGTGAGATAGCTGCTTATTGTCAACGAGCTTGTGAAAACGTAGATCCATATTCAGATTGCGAAAGATGGGATGATCGCGCGCAAAAAATGGGGAGTAGCCCCGCGCGATGGCACGCTCGAGCGAGGCCAATGCCGTTTCCGTCGAGCCGAATTGGTTGTCTATTTCCGCTGCTTTGAACAGAAAGTCGGGATTGTCAGGAGAAAGCTTCAGCGCTCGTCGCAAGAAGGCCAATGCCGGCCCTTTCTCGCGTAGCATGGCGTGATAGAGCGCCAGATTGCACATAATCACGGCATCTCGCGGATTCACACGCAAGGCCGCGTCAGCCAGAGAAATGGCTTTCTGGTAGGCCGGCGCGGCCTTAGATTCTTCTCCAGGGCTCCAGTAATACGCATCGCCTAGATTGCCCCACATCTCATAATCAGCCGGGTTAAGCTTCACCGCCTGCTCGTAGGTGCGAGCAGCTTCCGCGAATCGCTGCACATAAAAGTTAGCCGTGGCAAGGTTGGAATAGGCGCCCGGGGTCGGGCGGATGTCGACCGAGTGCTTGAAGATTGGTACAGCGTCCGCGTAACGGCCCATCGTGAGATACACGCCGCCCAGATTACTGTAACCGCGCTCACTGTCCGGCGCCAAAGCGACTACCCGAGCAAACATTCTCGCAGCATCCTCGTACCGCGCTTGGGTGTAGTAGAACTTGCCCAGCCAGTTGTAGTCCGCCCAGTAGTTGGAATGGAGGTTGATCGCCCGCTGGTAAGTGCTCTCGGCGTCCGTCAGCTTGCCCAGACGTTCGTAAGCCAATCCCAGCCCGCGCAAGGCATCGTCGCTATTGGGATCTAGTTCGGACGAGTGCTGAAATTCTTCCGCCGCCTGCTCGTACCTGCCCGTACCGTTGTATACGGCCCCCATGCAGGTGTGACCGCTGGCTAGCCCAGGTCCGAGATTTACGGCACGATTACAAGCCGCGGACGCCTTACCTACCCAACTCTGGTTGTGGCTCTCTTCGTACTTTAGCCAATATGCCTGGCCCAAGCCGGCGTAGGCCAAGGCGTAGTTGGGATCGCGTTCCAACGCGTGAGTAAAGACCACGATTGCGCTGTCCACACTCTCCGGCTTTTGATAATCCTGCAGGTAGCCGCGACCGCGCAGATAGAAATCATAAGCCGCTGGCTCCGCAGTACCATAGTTTGCCACTGCCCCGCGGTCTTGGTTTTGGAGTTGCAGACCCAACATCTTCAGCACGCGATCCACGACACGATCTTCCAGCCCAAACGGATCGTTTGCTTGCGTGGTAATCATGTCAGACTGTAGCGGACGCCGTGTTCGCGCGTCCACCAAGCTGTAATTCACGCGCACCAGGCCTCCGGATTCACGCAGACTGCCCTCCAGCACGAGATTTGCGCCGAAGTTCTTGCGGGCCTGCTCCACCGTCCGGACGCCCTCTGCCAGGATTTCGCTCGGGGGCACGACTTGCAGGGATTCGCGGGTCGCTAACTGGTTGAGTTTGGCTGCGAGGCTCTCGGTCAGCCCCGCGGAAAAAGCCCGGCTATTGCTATCGGCAGCCGAGGAACTGAAGGGCAACACGGCCAGATATTTTTGTTCAGGAGTGGCACTTCGACCTAGCCAGTGTATGAGTTGCGGTTTCTTGAAGACCGCGACCAGCAACACGGCCAGAACTAGCAGAGTGAAAATCATAGCCCGAAGTATCCCGAATTGCCGAAGCGGGGCATTCAACGGAACACTTAGCAGGTCGCGGGAGGAGATTTGCCGCTGCAGGACACGCAGTTCTGCTAATAACTGCGACGCGCCCGCGATCCGCCCTGCCGGGGCCTTGGCCAACATATGGTCCACTATGCCGTCCAGCTCTGGCGGTACATGACGATTGAAGATGTGGATGGGAGGAGGTGTTTCACGCAGAATTCGCTCGCTCGTGGCAACGAAGCTGCTGGCTTTGAAGGGATGGTGTCCGGCGAGAGTTTCGTAGAAGACTACGCCCAGCGAGAAGATGTCGGCCCGGCCATCAGGAAGCTTCTCCAGGAGCACTTCCGGGGACATGTAGGCTGGCGTGCCACCCAGGACACCTACTTTTTCAAGCGTAGTACTCTGGTCGCTGCGAGGGAGACGTTTAGCCACTCCGAAGTCCAGGATTTTTACCTGCTGGTCGGAGGTAAGCATGATGTTTTCCGGTTTTATGTCGCAGTGCACGATACCGTGAGCATGCGCCACCACTAAAGCATCCACGCACTGCACCGCGATATCGAGAAACTGCTGCACCGTGAATGGCTCGCGTAAGCGCTGACGCAAGGTCTCGCCCTCTACGTACTCCATCACGAGGAAGATTTCGCCTTGTTCTTCCACTACGTCGTAGATGGCCGCCACGTGCGTGCCGGTCAGTCCTGAGGCGCGCTGGGCCTCTTCGAGAAAACGCTGGCGGTAAAGCTGGTCGGCGCGCAGAGGGTGGGCCATGCGCTTGAGGGCAACTGGACGCTTCAATCGGGTGTCATCGGCGCGATACACCTCGCCCATGCCGCCAGCCCCTAACTGGTCTCGGATCAGAAACCGGCCAGCCACGGTTCCGGTGAGAGACTCGTGCCGGGGGGGCGCCGCCCCTTGTCGCGTGAGAGACTCGGCCATCGCGGGGCCTCGAGGAATGCAGGTCACAAATCAGGTCTGAATTCGTAATCGCGGATACTGCAGACTAAGCCGCGTGTGCGCCGAATCTTACTCCTA
>QIAR01000341.1 GCA_003225595.1 Acidobacteriota bacterium
GTTCACAGGGGGCGAATATGAAGCGTTGGAAACAGATAAGCCTTCTCACAATTTGTGTGCTCGCACTCCTCGCATCGACGCCGGCAAAACCTGCGTGGCAGATGAAGGCCGATTATGTCGAGGCCTGCAGCTGCCATCTGTTCTGTCCCTGCTATTTCAACAAGCATGCGGAGCATCCCTATTGCGAGTTCAACATGGCGGTTAAAGTGCGCGACGGGTACTCGGGCAGCACCAATTTAACTGGGGCAAAGTACTGGCTGACCGGCGACCTTGGCGACGAGTGGGGCACCAACAAGAAAGGAAAATGGGTGGTTGTATCATTTGACCCATCCACCACAAAACAGCAACGCGACGCTTTGGCGCCGATGATTCTCAAAACCTACGGTCTTGACTGGGGTGAACTGAAAGTGCAGGAGGCCCCAATCGAGGTCAACCACGCCGGCGAGATCGTTGAGGCCAAACTTGGAGGCGGCCAACTGGCCTCCATGAAGCTACAGCGCGAGCTGGGCGCGGATGGCAAAGGCGTCGTGTTGAGGAACGTAAAATATTTCGGCGCAAAGGATAACGGCGGTTTCGAGATGTACCGCTCCCTCGAGCACCGTGCCGATACCCAGGGACACAAGTTCTCCTACTCTGATCGGAACGCTTTCCTGATTTCGATCGATACCCAGGAGGGCGCGAGTGGCGGCATGTCTGGAAGCAGCCGCTAGTAGGCCACAACATTTATCCTGCCCCGCGCGCCAAGCGGGGGCTTTTTCTTTCTGGGGATGCGGTCAACGTGCAACTCCCACCAGGGTGCCGCTGTCCATTTCCTTCCACCCCCGCCGTGAGCCAGGCGGTTGCGCGCGTGTTGGCTGCAGCCCCTAGAATGTCATGTTACTCAAGGTTCGTTCCACCACCCAATATTGCGCTTGCTACCCGTGTCTCCTCGCTCGCCTGACTCTCGTACGATTGATTCGGAGGGGCACTTCGACCATGTCGTTTACTCAGAAGAGGTTCGAGCTGTTCAGCAAGTGCAACTGCACTGATCGGCTTCGACAAGTACCCATCGAACCCTGAATTCAGGATCTTTTCTCGGTCGCCCTGCATTGCATACGCGGTAACGGCCAGCACGGGCAGTGTGGCTAGGCGAGGATTCTCTCGGATTTTGCGCACGACAGCAAAACCATCCAGTACCGGCATGCCGATGTCAAGCAGCAGTATGTCCGGCTTGGTCTGTTCAATCAGTTGGAGTGCCTCTTGACCATCGCATCCTTCAACCACTGTGTATCCACGCGCCTCGAGCAGCTCGCGGAGCAGTTCACGGTTGACGGCATTATCCTCAGCGATGAGAACTTTGATCATGACTGCCCCACGGACTTTGCCTGCTTGCCGCCATGAACAACTCTTCCCACCTCTGCGATAAGCTCTTGCTGCCACGAGCCATTCTTTTGAAACAGCGCTTGGGTTTCGCGACTGAGAAGAGCAACCTCCTCCTGGGTCAGGCTCTTACCCGTCATAACGAGAATCGGTAGTTCCTTAAAAGTCGCTTCTTGTCGTACGTGATGGATGACCTGAAAGCCATCCATGCCCGGCATCAGTAGATCGAGCAAAACTCCACTCACCAGCTTAGAAGACAGTACTTCTAGGGCTCTCTCTCCGCTTTGGACGCTCTGGGTCTCGTATCCGGCTGAGCGCAGGGCCTCCTCCAACAACTCTAGAGTTCTGGGGTCATCGTCGACGAGTAGAATAACCGCATCATCGTCGGCCTGAGGCGGCACATGCTTGCGAATAGTCTCCAGGAGCACCGATTTGCGAATCGGCTTGATCAGATAGTCCGCCGCACCCAAAGCAAATCCCACTCGTTGCTGATCAACGATTGACACAATGATGATCGGGATGCTCGCGGTCTCAGGCGTCTTTCTGAGAGCAACTAGCGTCTCAAAGCCGTTGCCGCCTGACATCAATACATCCAAAGTGATGGCGTCTGGCCGTAGTTGTTGAGCCTTCTTGAGCGCCTCGGCTCCTGACTCGGCCATAGCAATCTGATACTCCGGTTCCAGGTAGCTGGTGAGAAGCTCGCGGGCCGGAACTTCGTCGTCTATGATCAGCACGAGTGGCTTGCTGCGGCCTCCACTCGCCGTTACACGCGGATTTACTAGCTCGTGCACAGGGATAATTTCGGACGTTTTGGACACCGCAGGAAGAGTAAAAGTAAATCGACTGCCTTTCCCCGGTTCGCTCTCCAGCGAGATTTTTCCCCCTTGTTGTTCGACGAGACGCTTCGTGATTGCCAGCCCCAATCCCGTGCCTTCACTGGTGGCATCCGCGTTCCCCTCAATTTGCCGGAATTCCTCGAAAACGACCTTCTGGTCCTCAGCTCGGATACCTATCCCTGTATCGGTTACCGATATACAAACCTCGTTGCCATTTTCAACGCAAGCGATGTCGATCCGGCCGTCCTTCGGCGTGAATTTGACCGCATTGCTAAGCAGGTTGTACAGAATCTGCTTAAAACGCACTCGATCGGCATACACCGGCCGGTCCGTCTCCAGCTTTTGCTCGACCTGGATATTTTTAGCCATTGCCAGTGGACGGATTGTGGAGAGGACTTCAGGCAAAGCATCCCTGACCTGAAAGTCTTCGCATCGCAATTCGAGTTGCCCGGCTTCGATTTTCGAAAGATCCAGAATGTCATTGATTAACTGCAAGAGGTGCGCTGAGCCCTGTTTAATATGGTTGACGAAGCGCTTTTGCTTGGCGTTGAGCTCGCCCGGAGCTCCGTCAGCCAAGAGGTCCGAAAATCCTACAATCGCATTCAGTGGGGTCCGCAACTCATGGCTCATACTGGCGAGAAACTTGCTCTTCAATCGGGTTGTGCGTTCGACTTCACGGTTGCGGAGCTCGAGCTCGCGGTTCTGCTGCTCGATTTGCCGCTGCGTCTTCTTGCGCTCCGAGACGTCACGGATGGAACTGATTACCCGAAAACCCTCGCTGGTTTGAATCGGGCTTAAAGAGATCTCCACTGGGAATTCGGTGCCATCTTTGCGCAGCGCATAAAGCTCCAAGCCCGCTCCCATGGCACGGGGACGGGGCTCTGCGGAGTAGCCCGCTCGATGCTGTGAATGCCCATCACGGACTCGTTGGGGAATAAGTTTTTCGACCCGTTCACCTAGCAACTCGTGGCGCTGATAGCCAAAGAGCTTTTCGGTCTGGCCGTTGACCAGCACAATTCTTCCCTGGTCGTCGACCGTGACTACCGCGTCGGGAGCTACTTCGAGAAGGGCTCGAAGATTTTCCCTGCTTTTCTCCAGGGCTTCTTCCGCCCGCTTGCGCTCCGTAACGTCGCGAGTAACCTTAGAAAATCCACGCAGTTTGCCTGTCCCGTCTGTCAGAGCAGTAATGACCACGTCAGCCCAAAATCGTGATCCGTCCTTCCGTATCCGCCAGCCTTCCTCTTCGTAGCGGCCTTCGGTGATGGCCCTCTGGAGTTCGCGCTCGGGTTTGCCACTCTGCACATCTTCTTGAGGGTAGAAGCAGGAGAAATGGCGTCCTACGATTTCATTGGCCTTATAGCCCTTAATGCGTTCCGCCCCTTGATTCCAACTGGCAACTTGTCCTGAGGGATTGAGCATGAAAATGGCGTAGTCCCTGGCGCCGTTTATCAGTACACGAAAGCGCTCTTCGCTTTCCCGCAATGCTTCTTCCGCTCGTTTGCGTTCAGTGACGTCCCTTGCGACGGCATAAACAACTTTTTGCTCGGGCGTGGAAACAGCGTTCCATGAGAACCACTTGTAGGAGCCGTCCTTGCATAAATACCGGTTTTCAAAGGCAAAAGTGACTTCTGGGTTCTCAAGCCGGGCAGCTTCAGCCGTCGTCGCCTGACGGTCTTCCGGATGTATGAACTCCAGGTAAGGCTTCGCCATGAGCTCCTGCGTTGTAAAGCCCAGCACCTTTTGCCAGTAAGGGTTCAGGCTCTTGAAGAATCCGTCGAAACCGGCAATACAAAACATGTCGACCGATAAGTTGATAAATCGGTTGCCAGTCTCCAGTTGGGAATAGAGCGACCCCATGAAAGTGCTCACTCCTAAGCCGACAACAAGAAACACCACCCCAAGGAGCCATACGCGTTGTTCCACAGCAAAAATGCCTTGCTGTAAAACAGCCGACGGCTTTTCCACGAGAATTCCCCAACCGTACTGACGCACTGGCTTGTACCCGGCAAAGAAAGTGTTGCCGTCGCGCACAAACATTCCGTTCCCGGCCTGGCCTGTGCGCATCTGCTTGACTGGCTCATACCCGCTTAGGTCCACCAGTGGCGAGTAGGAATCCATGTTCGGGTGGGCGGACAAATGACCGTTCTGGTCTACCAGCGAGATCGTCCATCCGTCCTCGAGCTTGGCTTCCACCAGATGCTGGCTCATTGTTGCCAGCGCATAGGCCCCCATGAGAAAACCCGTTGGTTTTCCCGCCTCGTCTTTCACCGGAACCACAATAGCCACGACCAACGCATGCGGTGGAAAGCCGCTGCGATATACCTCGGAGACATAAGGCTGCCCTTGCCGAGTTACGCCCTTGTGCCAGTCCCGGTAGGCAAAATTCATTCCCAGCACGTCC
>QIAR01000151.1 GCA_003225595.1 Acidobacteriota bacterium
GATACCGGTGCCGCTGGAAAGAGTAAAGGTGGGAAACACATAGAGGGCAGTTTGCTGGGTTTTACGAATCATTCGCGGGCGAGGGCGCCCGCGCCACACAAACAAGGCCACACAGGCAAGCGCCCTCACAAGCAAGCGCCCACACAACAATTTCAGAATGGCCTGCGCACCATAATATCGCTGTCGTGGATGAAGAACTGCGCCGGGCACCGCGCCGAGCCGCAGATTACGGGCAACAGCCCAGCAACCTGTTTTCGCGTGATCAAGCCCAATATGCCGCAAGACGGGCAGGACAGCACGGCCCAATAGGGATCATCTTTTTCTCCCACCTCGCCCGCATTTTCCAGCACGAAGACGGTGCCGGGAACCATCTGCTCGGGGATCCATTCACTCAGGATGCTCAGTTCTCCAATCATCTTGCCTCCGCTCAACCAAACTTGCCCCCTCTATGAAGCCGGTTTTGCGCGTCGTGGCGGCCGGGCGACCCTGGAATCCGACGCGCTGCCCTTCCTGCCTGCCTGGATATCGGCTCTCACTTGGCGGACGGCATCGCTGAGGCAGATCGCCAGCATGGGCTGGCGGGCGTTCTTCAGGATGTCGACAATCTGCCGGGCCGAGGTTTCCAGGTAGAGATTCGTCCCGTCAGTAAGAAGGTGATAATCGGATGCGCCGGTCACGGTCTCCGCCAAGCGTTTGCCGAACTCCTGTTGCAGGAACCGAATCACTTTACGGACACGCTGCAGGGGGAATCCGCGGTGGCGCAGCTCACAAATCACGCTGACCTCGGCGAGATTTTCCAGCGAGTAGAGGCGACGGTGCCCTTCCCGCGCCGGTACCACGATGCCGCGCTCATCCCACCATTGCAATTGGCGTGGGGTGATCCCGGTTAAAGCCACGACCTCGCGTGATGTGAACTGCTTTTGCATTTTGCCAGGAGAACGTTTAAAACAAAAAATGAGGAAAATGTTTGAAACATTTTAAGCATGGGCGGGCGCATGTCTAAGCATGGGCGGGCGCATGTCAACAAAAAGATTGGGGACGGTGCTGTTAATTAGAGGAGTTCCCTTTTGCGGGAAAATCGATGCTGGCTCGGAGCCGATTCGCCCCCAGATTGGCTAGATACGCGCCAGATCCCTCGGCCGGCTAGAAATCGCGCTAGGGATGACGCTGGGATTTCGTTGTGGCGGCCCTACGGGTGGGATCCTGTGCTTCCGCCGCCCACGAAGTGAACTATCTCCAGGCGGTCGCCTTCGGAAAGCTGGGTTTGTGGCCACTGTTCGCGGGGCACGATATTGCGGTTGAGTTCGATGGCTACCCGATCCGATTTCATGCCTAATTTTTCGATTAGTGCGGCCAGAGTAAGAGGGGTCTCGAAGGTTTGGGATTCGCCATTTAGGACAAGTTTCATTACTCGATCTTGCGCAAGCGGAATTTGCGCGTGACCGTGCGTCCCGTGTAGCTGGCCTGGACCAGCACCGAAGAGTCCGGCAGAGCCGATTCATCCAGTTCTATCTTCATCTCCGCGTTCCCACCGGCATCGGTGATCACCTGCGCGTAAAAGGGTGCGGCATCGGGCCGCGCAAATCGGAAAGTGAGGCGCGCACCCTGCACGCCGGCGCCTCCCTCAGTCACTTGAAGGCGCATGATCAGGTTGCGATCGGCGTGAACGGAGTTGGCGTTCAGCCATTCCAAATTCAGCTGCTTGACGGCGAGTATCTCGGGGGTTTCGCGCTTGTCTAGAATGCTATCCAGTTTGCCGTCTCGGATCGAGTCCAGCACGAGACGGTGCTGGTCGCGCAAGCTTTGCTCCTTCATCTGGTCAGTGAATCCCCCTTGCGACAATTTATCGGCGTAGGAGGTGGCGCGTTTGCCCACGCATCGCCCTCGAACGAACACCTGCGTCTGCAGCATAAGCTCGTGTTCCCGCGCCTCGCTCTGCACGTGATACACGGTGTCGGCGTGCTTTACGTCCGTATTGAAACCAAAAATCATAAGCACTCGATTCGAACTGCCGAAAAGCCTCGTTCAAGGTTACACGACGCGCAAGCGCGTGGCGGTCGTGTCCTAATTTCATAAAACCACAAAGGCCACGAAGTCACACGAAGGTGCACCTTTTACGGTTTCCTTCTTATTCCGTCCTATTCCGTCGTGTCCTTCGTGGCTAAATTCGGCCGCTACCCAAGTGGCGGTTCGCTTGACACCACTGGAGACGAAATCTAATCTAGAACGTTTAGACGGTGCTTGGCGCGAATTATATATAGCTCCCCTATGCCGGACAATTATTTCGCCCGCTACCTGCCATTATTGATTCACTTTCTGTTCGCGTGCCTTCTGGCAGGCGCCATCGTTCTGCTTTCCTGGCTTATCGGATACCGCAAACCGAGCCGGGCCAAACTTTCGCCCTATGAATGCGGCATGCTACCCGTCGGAGATGCCCGGCAACGCTTCAATGTGAAGTTCTACCTGGTGGCCATGCTGTTCATCCTGTTCGACGTGGAAGCGGTTTTTCTCTATCCGTGGGCGGTGATCCTGCGCCAGCTCAAGATGTTCGGATTTTACGAGATGCTGGTGTACATCCTCGTCATTCTCGTGGGCTTCTTCTATATCTGGAAAAAAGGAGCTCTGGACTGGGGGAAGTCCTCGGCCACACGAGGGGAGATCTGATGCCCTTGGTCCCCGCCATTACTGATCTTGAGCAACTGAAGGATCATCCCGCACTGGCTCTTTTGTTGGCGTGGAATCCGGGTGCGGTGCAATCCGCCAAATACGATCGCGACGAAATCACGATTTGCGCAGACCGGTGTTACGTTCGTGACGTTTGCGTCCTGCTGCGGGATGACAAGAATTGCCCATTCAACTTTCTTGCCGACGTGACTTGCGTTGACTGGTATCCCTCGGAGCCGCGCTTCGAAATCGTTTACCACCTGCTTTCGATTGCGCAGAGAGAACGAGTGAGGCTGAAAGTACGCCTCGAGAGTGCCAGCCCCATGGTTGAATCTGTCACCTCCGTATGGCCTGCGGCGAACTTCTTTGAGAGGGAGGTCTTTGACTTATTCGGCATTCGGTTCACCGGTCATCCATATTTGCGGCGCCTGATGATGCCGGAGGACTGGGAAGGTCACCCGCTGCGCAAAGACTACCCCGTGGAGGGATACCGCTAGGCTTCGTTATGGCCCACCTGACTGCCATTCCAGTGGTCGAGCCCGAGCAGGATCGCACCATGATCCTGAACATGGGACCGCAGCATCCGTCGACCCACGGGGTGCTGCGCGTGATCCTGGAAATAGATGGCGAAAATGTTGTGCGGATCATGCCGGATATTGGGTACCTGCACACGGGAATCGAGAAGACGTGCGAAGCCAAGTTCTACCAGCAGGTAGTGCCGCTCACGGATCGCATCGACTATCTCTGCCCGCTTACCAACAATCTGTGTTATGCGCTTGCAGTAGAGAAACTGCTGGGTCTTGAGATTCCTCCCAAGGCGCAGTGGATTCGGGTGCTGCTCAACGAACTGACGCGGATTAACTCGCACCTGGTTTGGTTGGGCACCCATGCGCTGGATATCGGCGCGATGTCGGTCTTCCTTTACTGTTTCCGTGAGCGCGAAGACATCCTGCGGCTGTTCGAGATGATCAGCGGCCAGCGCATGATGACGTCCTATTTCCGTATTGGCGGCCTGGCGCTGGAGCCGCCGCTGGGATTCTTCGAGCGAACAGGGGATTTCGCGAACCGCTTTCCGGAAAAAGTCGATGAGTACGAGAATCTGCTAACCAGCAACCCGATCTGGCGCATGCGAACCAAGGGGGTGGCTCGGATCACAGCAGAAGACGCCATTGCCCTGGGCGCAAGTGGTCCAACTCTGCGTGGGAGCGGGGTTGACTTCGATTTGCGCCGGGATATGCCCTACTCGGGCTATGAAAACTTTAAATTCAGGGTGCCGATTTCGCAGGACGGCGACGTCTTCGCTCGCTATATCTGCCGCGTGCAAGAGATGCGCGAGTCCGTTGCGATCGTGCACCAGGCGTTAAACGGCATGCCGGAAGGTCCAATCAAGGCTGATGCGCCAAAGGTGGTTCTGCCTGACCGCGAGAAGATGAAGACCCAGATGGAAGCCCTCATCTATCACTTTAAGATCATTACCGAGGGTTTCGCGGTGCCGGCGGGCGAAGTGTATCAGGCCGTGGAATCGCCGCGCGGCGAGATGGGTTACTACGTGGTTAGCGATGGAACGGCCAAGCCCTATCGCGTGCACATGCGGGCTGCGTGCCTGGCCAATCTGCAGTTGCTGGAAAAGATGTGCGTGGGAAGGCTGATCGCGGATGTGGTGGCGGCGATCGGCAGCATCGACATTGTGCTGGGAGAGATCGACCGATAGGAATTGAGTAATCGGGTAATTGAGTAATTTAGCAATTGAACCACGTGAGATTTGCAGGTGAGTACGCAACCGGAACAACTTAGGGATCGCACGAAGGCGTTCGCACTGCGTGTGATCAGACTCTTCCGGTCGCTGCCCTTTAAGCCAGACGCGCAGGTTCTCGGCAAGCAACTGCTCCGGTGTGGGACATCTGTGGCCGCAAATTATCGGGCAGTCTGCCGCGCGCGATCGAAAGCAGAGTTTATTGCACGAATTGGAATTGTTGTGGAAGAAGCAGACGAGGCCGTCTTGTGGCTGGAGTTGCTAGCAGAATCTGGAATTATTGCGCATGGGAAGACGGAGGACTTGTTGGCGGAAGCACGGGAGCTGACCGCGATTTTTACGGCGTCCCAGCGAACGGCACGAGGCGCAGCCTAGCTCTTAATTGCGCAATTTCCCGATTGCTCAATTACTCAATCGTCGGCAAAAGATGACATTTTCAGACCAATTCGAATCCCGCTTCGCTGAGATGCTCAGCCACTATCCGACGAAGCGGTCGGTGCTCGTGCCCACACTTCTTTACGCACAGGACGAGGTGGGCTACCTCAGCCAGGAGGTAATCGCGGAACTCGCACAGCGCCTCGATTTGACCGAACTCGAGGTGCGCAATGTGATCAGCTACTACTCCATGCTGACCACAAAACCGCGCGGCAAATACAATTTGCAGGTTTGTACCAACATCTCTTGCATGCTGCGTGGTGCAGAAGAAATTTTTGACTGGTGCAGACAGAGACTGGATATTGATCACAAGGGAACCACCGCGGATGGCCTGTTTTCACTCGAAGAAGTCGAATGTATCGGCGCCTGCAGCTGGGCTCCGGCCATGCAGGTGAACTACGACTTTCACGAGAACCTGACGGTGGAGAAGATGGACACGATCTTGGACGAGTATAAGAACAGAGGAATGCAATGATTTCAGATTGAAGATTTCAGATTTCAGATTGATACCGGTCGGTTCAGAATCTGCAACCTAAAATCTTCAATCTTCAATCACCATGGCCGAGCTGGTTTCCCATCCCGACGAGGTCAAGATCGTCTCCAAACGCTTCGGCAGGGGTGCGACCGGTATCGACCGTTACCTTGAGCTCGACGGCTACAAGGCTGTGCAGAAGGCGCTAGGCATGCAACCGGACGGGATCATCAACGAGGTGAAGAACTCCGGATTGCGTGGCCGTGGCGGCGCGGGGTTTAACACGGGAATGAAATGGTCATTCGTGCCCAAGCAGTCGCCGAAACCGAAGTACGTCCTATGCAATGGTGACGAGAGCGAACCAGGCACCTGCAAAGATCGATTGATCTTCGAGCATGACCCGCATGCTGTAATCGAAGGTGTCGTAATTGCGGGGATCGCTGTGGGTTCGCACACGGGTTACATCTACATCCGTGGCGAGTACCGTTATTTGTCCAACATCATGCAGCAGGCGATCAAGGACGCCTACGCGCGCGGCTTCCTCGGCAAGAACATTTTTGGCAGCGGCTACGATTTTGACGTGTACTGGCACGGTGGCGCCGGGGCCTACGAAGTTGGCGAAGAGTCGGCGCTGATGGAATCGCTAGAAGGCAAACGTGGCATCCCGCGCATCCGACCTCCCTTCCCTGCTGTCGTTGGACTCTGGGGCGGGCCGACGGTTATTAACAATGCAGAGACGCTGGCGAGCGTGCCGCACATTATCCTCGGCGGCGCAGAGTGGTACGCCAGCCTCGGTCCGGCGAAAAATGGCGGCACTCGCCTGTTCTGCTTGAGCGGACACCTGAACCGGCCGGGTGTTTACGAATTGCCGATGGGCTACAACCTTAAGAAGATGATCCATGAAGTCGGAGGAGGTATTCCTGACGGCCAGAACCTGAAGGCCGTTGTCCCGGGCGGATCGTCGACGCCGGTGTTAAGTGCGGACGAGATCGACGTCGCCATGGACTTTGATTCCATGATGAAGGCGGGCTCGATGCTGGGCTCGGGTGGCGTTGTAGTGCTCGACGAGACTACTTGCATGGTCAAGTTTGCCTTGCGGACGATCAAGTTTTACCAGCATGAAAGCTGCGGCTGGTGCATTCCGTGTCGCGAGGGTACCGACTGGCTGAAGAAGACTTTGACGCGCTTCCACGCGGGCGGCGGGCTGAAAAAGGACATCGACAACATGTACTACCTTTCGGAGAACATGCTGGGGCGTACATTTTGCCCGCTGGGCGATGCTGCGGCCATGCCGACCATGGCATTCATCAAGAAGTTTCGCAAGGAATTTGAAGACCATCTCGAGGGCAGGCCGTGCCCGTTCGAGAAAGAGGGAGCGGTAGAGCAGTTGCCGGTCATGGCGTAGGGCAATTTGTAATTTGGTAATTGGTAATTTGTAAATTGGGGGTGATGGTCTGCAGACCCACCAAAATTACCAATTAGAAATTACTAAATTACAAATCCTTATGGCTGACGTAAACATCACGGTAGATGGCAAGAAGGTTACGGCTCCCGCGGGAACGCTGCTGATCGAAGCCTGCAAGAGCGTGGGCATCGAAGTGCCATCGTTCTGCTACTACCCCGGCTTGTCACTCCAGGGTGCCTGCCGCATGTGCCTGGTGAAGATTGAAAAAATTCCCAAGTTGCAGACGGCCTGCACCACTGTGATCAGCGAAGGCATGACGGTCACGACCACGAGTGATGAAGTTCGCCAGGCCCGCAAATCAATGGTCGAGTTATTGCTGGGCAATCATCCGCTCGATTGTCCCGTGTGCGATGCGGGCGGCGAGTGCGAACTGCAGGACATGACCTTCGCCTACGGCGCGGCGGAGTCCAAATACATGGAGGCCAAGAACCACAAGGACGAGCAGCAATGGTCACCTGTGGTTTATTTCGATCGGCCACGCTGCATTCTGTGCTACCGGTGCGTGCGTGTCTGCGGTGAAGGCATGGATGTCTGGGCTCTGGGTGTGCAGAACCGGGGTGTGGTCTCTATCATTGCTCCCAATAAGGAAGACCATCTGGAATGCGAAGAGTGCGGCATGTGCATTGACATCTGTCCGGTCGGCGCTCTGACTTCGGGCGCATACCGCTATAAGACCCGGCCATGGGAGATGAAGCATGTGGGCACCATCTGCACACATTGTGGCGACGGTTGTAAAACCACCTTGGGCGTGCGCAGAAGTGATACTGGCATGGAGATCGTCCGCGGCGATAACCGCGATAAAAGCGGCATCAACGGCGATTTCTTGTGCATCAAGGGACGCTATGCATTCGATTTCGCCGACAGCGCAGAGCGTCTCAACCAGCCGCTGATTCGGAAGGAAGGACGTCTTACACCATCCACCTGGGAAGAAGCTTTCGAGCTGGTCGGGAAACATTTTGCGGAAATCCGCGACAAAGAAGGTGGCCAGGCAATTGGCGTAATAGGCTCGAACCGCACAACCAATGAAGAGAATTATCTGCTTTCGAAATTTGCACGTGTGGTGCTGAAGACCAACAACCTCGATCACCATCGCACGGCGGATTTCCCCGCTTTCGTGGCTGCGCTTACGGGAAAGCTGGACATCACAGCGAGCATGCGCGATGTCTTCAATGCGCCGGCCATACTTCTTATTGGAAACAATCCGACCGACCAGCATCCGCTGTTGGGCTGGCAGATCCGCAACAATGTTCGTCTGCACCGGGCGCGGTTGTACGTGATCAACACGTTGCCAATCAAGTTGCGCCGTCAGGCCGCGAACTTCACGCAGATTCCGGCAGGAACCGAGGGCAAAGTCGCCGCATTCCTTGCTGGTCAGGACTCCGTGGCCGAAGCCCTGGCCAGCGAATCCACTAGTCGCGAGAACTGGATCGCTCTGCGCGATAAACTTCGCGGCGAGCAGAACCTCATCATCATCTTCGGTTCCGAGATCCGCGGGAACGATATTGAGGTGTTGGTTAAGTTTGGATCCGCTATTCCTGGTGCAAAATTCGTTTGCCTCGGAGACTACGCGAACTCGCGCGGCGCCGCCGACATGGGTCTCTATCCAGACCTTCTTCCCGGGTATCATCGCGTTGCCGATAACGGCAAGTTTCACCGGGAATGGGGCGGAATTCCGACAACCCCTGGCCTGAACCTCCCCCAAATGGTGGATGCTGCCAAAGCAGGCAAACTGCAGGCACTGTACGTGGTTGGGTCGAATCCTATTGGCCGTTTCGGAATTGATCCGTTTGCATTCTCGAAGAGCTTTGTCGTCGTCCAAGACATGTTTCTGACCGAAACGGCGTTAATGGCCGACGTTGTTCTGCCGGCGGCCAACGCTTACGAGAAATCCGGAACTTTCACGAACACCTGCGACGACCTCCAATTGATAAAGAAGGCCGGCGAGGTCACAGACACAAAAACCGATTTCGAGATGATCGTCCGCATCGCCGACGCCATGGGTTTCGACGTGCGTAAACTGGTCCACTTCGGCGGCGGTGGCACTCGTGCCGATATGGGCCAGTCGCGTGGCGCGCAGTCGGGCGAGGCGGACCAGCACGGCGTCTGGCTGGAAGCCCACGGGCTCGAGCCCAAGATGAGCCCCTTCGACCCGATGGCCATTCTCGACGAAATTCAGAGGCTTGTGCCCGGCTACGACGTGTCTCGAATGAACCTGCTGGCGGGCAATGACCAGCACACGAACCTCGCCGGGAGCGGCCCGAGCACATTGCATAATCCGGAACTGATCGTGCCCGCCAACGACGGTCTGTTCAGCTCTGGGACACTCGGGCGCTATTCCCGTACCTTGAACTCAGTAATAGAAAACCGGCATAGGGAGCCAGCGGAAACGGAAGTCGCCGCCGACTGAATTGCTTTCGGTCAGCCCCAGGGCGAGATGCCCTCACGATAGACCGGTGAGATGCCCGCGGTAACATTCGGGACACTTGTAACGCACCTACGGAGAGTCAGGTCACGCCTTGCAGAGCGTTCAAACCTTCGTCATCGCGTCTGCGATCAAGTCTGTGATCGCACTGTTTGTGCTGCTGACAGCGGTTGCATACAGCGTGTGGCTAGAACGCAAAGTCGTCGGCCACATCCAGAATCGGTGGGGACCTACGCGGGTGGGTCCGTTCGGGTTGTTGCAGCCGCTGGCTGACGGAATCAAATTCCTGTTTAAGGAAGACTTGACACCCCCGCACGTCTACAAAACACTGTATATCGCGGCGCCAATGCTGAGCGTGATTTTCGCGCTTACATCCATTTCAGTGATCCCTATCGGCAACTGGGTCACCATTGCCGGAGTGCACACGCCGCTGCAGATCACGGACGTTAACATTGGCCTGCTGATTATCCTGGGCGTTACCTCGATGGGTGTTTACGGGGTCGCTTTGGCAGGATGGTCATCCAACAGCAAATATTCCCTGCTCGGCGGGCTGCGGGCCAGCGCGCAGATGGTGAGCTATGAAATTTCGCTCGGGTTATCGCTAATTGGAGTGTTGATCATGGCGGGTAGCTTCAGCCTGCGCGAAATCGTGGATGCCCAGGGCGGCACATTCTGGGGTTTTATTCCCCGCTGGAATTTGTTCCATGGCCAGACTGTGGCTTTCTTTGTTTACCTGATGTCGGCGTTTGCCGAGACCAACCGCGTCCCCTTCGATCTGCCGGAGGCGGAAACCGAACTGGTCGCCGGCTATCACACGGAATACAGTGCTATGAAATTCGCCATGTTCTTCATGGCCGAGTACGCCAACATGATTACTGTGGCCTGCCTGGCGACTCTGCTCTTCCTGGGCGGTTGGCATGGGCCGATTGGCGGCCCGGCTTGGCTGCAGGCCATGCTGCCTGTCTTCTGGTTCGTATTGAAGGTTTTCTGTTTCCTGTTTCTCTACATCTGGATTCGGGGAACCTTGCCACGTTTCCGCTATGACCAGCTCATGGCCTTTGCCTGGAAGTTCCTGTTTCCGCTGGCAGTCGCGAATCTAGTTGTGACCGGGCTGATAGTGGCGCTTCGGTCCTGAAAACGCAGTCTCAGTTTCAGTGGTCGGTTCTCAGTGAAAACACAATTTCATGAGAACGGCAACTCAGAAGGTGAGAATGAGACAAAGCATAAGGCTGCTAGTGTCATGTCCCACAACTTCGTGGCAAGAGTCCGGCGCTGTCAACTCAACTGCATAGATCCTTCGCGGCCTGAAGGCCGCTCAGGATGACAGCCTCCGAGATATGACACGAATTAACGGGACGCGACACTAGCGGGTTGTGGGCAGTCCAATAAAGTATTCCAGTCAAGAACGGGAACGTCTGAGAACCGAGAACTAAGAACTATCGAAATGTTGCACCTTGTCTTATTTACGATTTTTGGAGCGATTTGCGTGGCGGGAGCGGTCAACTTGCTGGTACAGCGCCATCCCATCAACAGTGCGCTTTCGTTGATCGCGGTGATGGCTTCACTTGCGGTTGAATATCTTCTGCTGGGCGCGGAATTCGTTGCCGCAGTGCAGGTGATCATTTACGCCGGCGCGATCATGGTGCTCTTTGTTTTCGTAATCATGCTGCTCAACGCCGGTGAAGAGGAGCGCACCAAGGGCAGCCGGGTTGCGACTTGGTTCGGCATTCCCGCGGTGCTGGTCGGTGGCGTTCTCGTCGCTTGGACTCTGATCCAGCATTCCGGTACAAGCGATGCAGCATTAGGTGCGCTTCCCGGAGCTCCGAAGACGATCGGCTGGTTACTGTTCCATGATTTCCTGCTGCCTTTTGAAGTCACTTCCCTGCTGATCCTGATCGCAATTATGGGCGCGGTGGTGTTAGCAGGAAGGCCGGAATCAGGAGCCCAGCAACCCAGGAGCGAGGGCTGATGATACCACTTTCGTATTACCTGGTGCTGAGCGGCATCCTGTTTGCCTGCGGCGTAATCGGATTTCTGATCAAGCGGAATATCATCACCATCTTCATGTCGATCGAGCTCATGCTCAATGGCGTGAACCTTTCATTTGTTGCATTCGCCGCGCAATGGCACGCGCTGAGTGGGCAAGTGTTCGTGTTTTTTGTGATGGTCGTCGCTGCCGCTGAAGCCGCAGTTGGGCTCGCCATCATCATTGCCGTCTATCGCACCCGCGAGACTCTGAACGTCGATCAAGTAAATCTGCTCAAGCTATGACGCCGCACCTGCATCTCTGGCTGATTCCCGTTCTGCCGCTGATCGGCGCCGCCATCAATTGCCTACTGGGACGCCGCTTCTCCCGCCGGACCGTGGTTTCCGTCGCATTGGGGTTCTGCGGCGCGGCTTTCGCATGGGCGCTCTTGGTGGCGGCCCGCTTCCCTTCCTTGGGAATGCCGCATGTGGAAAATCTGGCTCCATGGATTCGCGCCGGCAATTTCCAGGCAGACTTTGCCTTTTATCTGGACCAACTCTCGCTCGTGATGTTGCTGGTGGTGACGGGCGTGGGATTTCTCATCCACATTTATTCGGTAGGTTATATGTGGGATGAGGGCGGGTTCTTCAGGTTCTTCAGCTATCTGAACCTGTTCATGTTTTTCATGCTGACGCTGGTTCTAGCCAACAATTACCTGCTGATGTTTATCGGCTGGGAGGGTGTAGGGCTGGCGTCTTACCTGTTGATCGGTTTCTGGTTCACCAAGGATTCTGCCGCCTCCGCCGGCAAAAAAGCCTTCATCGTTAACCGTATCGGCGACTTCGGCTTTCTGATCGGCCTTTTCCTGATGATCAAGCATTTTGGATCGCTCAATTTCGAGCAGGTGTTTAGGAACGTTTCTGGAATGGAAGTGGAAAAGGCTGGGGCTGGGCTGCTGACCTCCATCGGTCTGCTGCTGATGGTGGGTGCGGCGGGTAAGTCGGCGCAGATTCCGCTGTATGTCTGGCTTCCCGATGCGATGGAGGGCCCGACCCCGGTGTCTGCCTTGATCCACGCGGCCACTATGGTCACCGCCGGCGTGTACATGGTGGCTCGGTCGCACATCATCTTTGAGCGTGCGCCGTTCGCACTAATGGTCGTTGCGATTATCGGCACGCTTACGGCACTCTTCGCGGCAACGATCGGGGTCGCGCAAACCGACATCAAGAAAGTCCTCGCCTACTCCACCATCTCTCAGCTTGGCTATATGTTCATGGCCTGCGGCGTGGCGGCTTTTTCCGCCGCCATCTTTCACCTCATGACTCATGCCTTCTTCAAGGGCCTGCTGTTTCTGGCCGCAGGTTCCGTCATTCACGCCGTAGACGGCGAACAGGACATGCGCCGCATGGGTGGCCTGCGCCAATACCTCCCATGGACCTTCTGGACCATGACTGCGGCCACCTTCACGATCGCCGGGATCCCGCCCCTGGCTGGCTTCTTCAGCAAGGACGAAATCCTGTGGCGAGCTTCTCGCGTAAGCCTGGTGTACTGGGGAATCGGAATATTCACTGCGCTTTTGACGTCGTTCTACATGTTCCGCCTCTGGTTTCTCACATTCTTCGGCGAGTATCGTGGCGCCGAGGGGTCAGGAGCTGAACATGGCGCAGGCCGAGGATTCCATCTTCATGGCGATCACGGCCGCCGAGGCATACACGAGAGTCCCACGGTCATGCTGGTGCCCTTAGTGATCCTGGCAGTACTTTCGGTGATCGGAGGTTGGGTTGGAGTACCGGGGTCGCTGGGCGGCAGCAATCGTTTCGATAAATTTTTGTCGCCCGTATTCCGCGCGACCATACCTGCGGGCGCGAATGAAGGCATGCCCCCCGAAGCGCGGACGGAGGGACCCGAACCTGCGGCTGGAAGGCGTCAGGAACTCGCCTATACCGCAGTCTCGGTGGGTGCTGCTGCCCTTGGCCTGTTCCTAGCCTGGCTGCTCTATTACCGCCGGCCACAATTGCCGCAACAAATTGCTGAGGCCCTGGGCAGCTTCTACCACGCCGTCGCAAATAAATATTACGTGGATGAGTTGTACGCAATCCTGTTCGTAAAGCCTCTGGTCGACGGCTCGACCAGCATTCTCTGGCACGGCATCGACGAGAACGTGATTGACGCAGCCTTCAACGATGGCGCGTACAATGCGCGGCACGTTTCCGACGCGGTTCGCCACATGCAGTCTGGAAATATTCGCTCTTACGCCGGCTGGGTGGCTGCGGGAGCGGCGGTGGTAATCGCCTACATGGTCTGGATAGGTTCGATGAGCGGAATTAGGTAAGCAATGACACTCGACAGCGCAATTCTCACGCTAGTTACATTCATTCCGCTCGCCGGCGGGCTGTTGTTGCTGCTGGTTCCGAGGCGCGACCGTGATATCCGACTCTTTTCTCTCGTCATCACTTTGCTTGCGTTCGTGCTCTCTCTGCATTTGCCCGTGCACTTCCACCGCGCCCAGCCTGGCTTCCAATACGAAATTGATAAGCAGTGGATCTCCAGCCCAAACATCCACTACCACATGGGCGTGGATGGCTTCTCCGTGTGGCTGGTCGTGCTGACCACTTTCCTCACACCGCTTTGTGTCCTCATTTCCTGGAAATCGATTCATGAACGGGTGAAAGAGTTTTTCATCATTTTGCTGATCCTGGAAACTGCACTCATCGGCGTCTTCACCGCGCTCGATCTGTTCCTGTTTTATTTCTTTTGGGAAGCCACGCTGATCCCGATGGCGCTGCTCATCGGCATTTATGGTCACGGACGCCGGGTTTATGCGGCGGTAAAGTTTTTCCTGTACACGATGATCGCGTCGGTCTTCATGCTGGCATCGATTCTGTGGCTCTATGTCAAAGTAGGCAGCTTTGATTTCGTGACCATCCAGAATGCGATCCGCAATGGCCAGGTGGGAAATTTCCTGGGCGCTGCGCCCTGGCTCTTCCTGGGATTCTTTGTCGCGTTCGCCGTCAAGGTCCCACTGTTCCCGGTTCACACCTGGCTGCCGGATGCGCACGTGGAAGCGCCGACCGCTGGCTCGGTGCTGCTGGCTGGTGTCCTGCTGAAGATGGGCACATACGGCATGCTGCGCTTCAATCTTGGATTGTTTCCTGAGCAATCGCGGCACAACGCTCCATGGATCATGGTTCTGGCACTGATCGGCATCATCTACGGCGCACTCGTGGCGATGGTTCAGCCCAATATGAAAAAGCTGGTCGCTTATTCTTCGATCAGCCACCTTGGGTTCGTCGTCCTCGGTATATTCAGCTTCACCACAGCCGGTCTGAATGGCGCGGAGTTCGTGATGCTGGCTCACGGTGTCTCTACCGGCGCCCTCTTCATGCTGGCAGGGATCATTTACGAGCGGCGGCATACCTATGAAATTCGTGAGCTTGGTGGTCTGGCTACGACGATGCCAATCTACGCGGCGTTCTTTCTGTTCATGGTGTTGTCGTCCGTCGGGCTTCCCTTGCTTAACGGTTTCATCGGCGAATTTCTGGTACTGAGCGGGACGTTTCAAGCACGAGCTGTGTACGGCATCCTGGGTGCAACGGGAGTGATCTGGAGCGCTTGCTACCTGCTGTGGATGTATCAGAGGGTGTTCTTCGGCAAAGTCACGCACGACGTGAACAACACACTTCCCGACCTTTCCGGCCATGAAAGAGCCGCGCTGTGGCCCACTGCCGTGGTAGCGCTAGTTATGGGAGTTGCGCCACTAATCTGGCTCAACCTGATTGATCCCGCCGCTCAGGGCGCACTCGCTCCCTTCGCCCAGGTCCTGAGCAAGGTGGTGGATCGATGAACGCTGTCGCCGAGACGGCGCAGAATTTGCCACAAGGAGTGGATTACATCCGGTTCCTGCCGGAGACCGTGCTCTCCATTTCCGGCCTAATTGTGATGGTGCTCGACCCCCTGGTGGACGAGGAGCACAGCCAGAAAACGCTCGGCGTGATCGCGCTGATCGGCACGCTGGCTGCTTTGGCCGCTACTATCTTTATGTCTCACTATCCCGGGCTCGCCTTCTGGAACATGATTCGCGTGGATAGCTTCAGCGTCTTCTTCCATTTCCTGGTGATCACGATCGCGGCGCTGGTGATTCTGACTTCGTACGAGTACATGACGGTACAGCGCATCCGGGCTGGCGAATACTACGGTCTGATCTTGTTCGGCGTTGTCGGGATGGCGCTTATGTCCTCGGCGGTGGAGCTGGTTCTGATCTTCATCGCCCTGGAGATTTCGTCGATCTCTACCTACATCCTGGCGGGATTCCGCCGCCGCGAGGCCTCGAGCAGCGAGTCTTCACTCAAATACTTCCTGCTCGGCTCTTTCGCCACGGCATTCTTTCTTTATGGCATTGCTCTTATGTTTGGGGCGACGGGATCAACGAACATCATTCTGATCAGTCAGGCCTTGCACTCTGGTGCACCCATACTCGCCTATGTAGCGATGGCGCTGATGTTCGTCGGATTGGGATTCAAAGTAGCATCAGCCCCATTCCACATCTGGACGCCCGACGTCTACGAAGGCGCACCTGCTCCAATCGTGGGTTTGATGTCGACCGGTCCGAAGGCGGCCGTCTTCGCCGTACTACTGCGGATTTTCTTCCAAGCCAATGCCCCGGGACGCTTTTGGTTGATCTGGGTTTCGGCGGCACTGTCGATGACGATTGGCAATATCGCAGCCCTGGTGCAGACCAACATCAAACGCCTGCTGGCCTATTCTTCGATTGCACACGCGGGATATCTGCTGGTGGCCTTTGCAGTCCCGCAGGATGCCCTCGCGAACATTGGCATTTCGGCCGCCATGTTCTACACCGCCGCCTATGCCGCCATGAACGTTGGCGCCTTTGCCGTGGTGAGCCATTTCGCAGCGGCAGGTGAGCGCTACGTTGCCCTGGAGGATTATGCCGGGTTGGGGCGGCGCTCTCCCCTACTGGCGGCAACATTCACCATCTTTCTTTTGTCGCTGATCGGAATTCCCATCACTGGCGGCTTTTTTGCCAAGTTCTACGTGTTCAGTGCGGCCCTGAGAGCCAACCTGGTCGGGCTGACGATTATCGGCGTAATCAACAGCGCAATTGGCGCTTATTACTATCTGCGGGTAATCGTGGTGATGTACATGCGCGAGCCCCGCGAGGAAGTCCCAGTAGCCCCGGTCCCGGCATCATTGGGGATGGCATTGGCGATTACGGTGATCGCAACCATCTATCTCGGCGTGCTTCCCGGGCGCGTCGTCGATTATTCCCTGCGCTCGGCCAGCCAGTTGCTTAGCCCAGAGGCAGCGGCGAATTCCACGAGCGTGCCGTCGCGCATGAATCCCTCTGCTGGCGTGCCTTAGGATTCAAACCTATATTAAAGTGACACTTGAATGGCTACTGCGATCTTAAAGCATTACTTCATGTTAAGTTCGCCGCAACATCGCGCCCCGCTGAAACCAACTCGCGACGAGTACGGGCTATACTCTTCCCCGCGCCGTTCGGACCCAAAAATCCGGAATCTCTCCTGCTTCCCTCGCAATAGAAACCCGTCGAGAGCCCGAACCCCGCGTCCAGTACTGAATAGACCCCGGTACCCGTTTGTGATACTCTCAAAGTCAAGTACGGCTGCCATTGCTCTTTTATCCTATTTGCCTCGTTAACTTGGCAATGGTTCATCCCTGTCTTATATTCTCTAACGCAAGCGATCGCCTACTGCGCCGGTCAAATGAAATCTATCGAAATGAGATTGACAAAACGGGCTGTATCTCGGCATCATGGGTTCAATCAGTGACGCAATCAAGCCAGCCTTGCTTTAACTCAGCCCAAACCCCCGGAGGAAGAATGTCAGATTTTATTCGCAGAATCTGGTCAGACGATGAAGGTCAGGATATCGCCGAATACGCCGTAATGCTGGCGGTAATCCTGGTCCTTGTGGTGGGTACCATACGTCTGATCGGATCAAACTCCAATACCGTCTTTTCCAGTGTAGCCAGCGCCGTTGCCCAGTAGCGAGGCTGAGTACACGTAACCAGAGTCTTGGAAAGCACATCTTCAGGGAAAAATGCGCCACCTCAAAGGGTGAACTAGGCTGATTCCGCGAGGGCGCGACGGAGGTTCGTACTTGACCTGGGGATGAGCAAAAAGCTCGATTGCCAAATACTATGATCCGATTTAACTACTTCATTTCCTGGTTTCGCTACTGGTTTGCTGAGAGTGGCGGCGCTGGCGGAGCTTGCGGGCAGATCGGATTTGCAATGATCGCCTAAGGTCAAAAAGCTTTAAGCAGCCGCGATTCTCAAGGGTCGCGGCTTTTGTTTTTTGGGACCGAATACAAGAATTTCTGAGGAGGAGGGCCTCGTAGAGATGATTGTCAACATGTCAGAAAAGGCAACCGAAGAGCAAATCGCGCACGTGGTCGAACGCATCCGCGAAGCAGGGTATCAACCCCACCTGACGCGGGGCACGGAACGCACCATCGTAGCCGCCGTGGGCAGCGGAGGCCGCCGCCACGAAATTGAAGCATTGAGTGCGGCCCCCGGGGTCG
>QIAR01000274.1 GCA_003225595.1 Acidobacteriota bacterium
TATAATTATGTAAGAACGCTAGCTCTAATGATCATAGTAGGATAGAGGAAGCAGGTGTGGCTTTTTTGCCACCTGGGGTAGTCATTTCGGGGGCGTCAGTCTCAGATTGCGACCGATGGACTGGAACTTCGCGGGTGAGCTTTCGCCGTCGAAAGGTTATGACTGTTGCGGCTGCTGGCTGGTCCGTTGGCCTTGAGGCCTGGTAATGACGCAGAAGCTGATCTACCAACCACGCCGGGTTAGCCACAGTAGGGATGCTTCGACTCGAATTCGTCCATTCGCAAGCGAATGGACGAATCTCGCTCAGCATGACAGGAAAAAGGGACGAAACCCCTCGCTCAGCATGACAGGAAGGGACGAATCTGGCTAAGCATGACAGGAACGGGCGAAGCCTCGGCATGACAGGAGGGGACGAATCTGGCTAAAGCATGAGGAAGGACGAAAGCCTCGCTCAGCAGGACAGGAATGGACCAAAGCCTCGCTCATCATGCCAGACAAATCTCGCCCAGAATGATGGGGGTGATAGGTGACCAGCGTATCGGCGGGGTGCGACTACGAAGTTTGTTGACGACTAGTGCCTGGTCAGGAACTTTTAGATACCGTTTCTTTCGAGACTGGAAGAATCAGAACCCGGCGCAACAGTCGGCCCGCACGGACTGTGAGCTCGACGGGCAAGTGAACCTCCAGCAACGGACGGGTAATCACTTCACCGTTGATGCGGACTGCCTTTTGCTTGATCTTTCGCGAACCGTCGCTGACAGACTCCGCAAGTCCGGAGTGGACCAATAATTTATCGAGTTTGACGGGGAGCGGGTCACTCGAGCGGCCGACTTCTGCTAAGCCCGGCTTCATGCTGCGCAGATCCACGCCCTGAGGCGCCACATCGTCGTAACGAACTGACACGTGCTCCACATCATCCGGCACTTCATTCTTCTGGTACTGCTTCGCCCAATCTTCTGCCGCCTTTGCGGCTGCCTCGGTAGAGTGGAAGTCCGCTACGATGCGCCGCGCCAGTTCTTTTTTCAGGTTCATTGGGTGCGCAGCGCCGGAGCTGGCATCGCGCTTCATCTTTTCGATTTCGCTGACGGAAATGTCGGTCAGCAACTCGTAATAGCGCCACATCATCTCGTCGGAAATCGACATGATCTTGCCGTACATTTCGAGCGGCGGCTCGTTGATGCCGATGGCGTTGCCCAGCGACTTGGACATTTTCTGCACGCCGCCCAAGCCTTCCAGGATCGGGGTTGTCAGCACGACCTGGGACTCCTGGCCGTAGGCACGCTGGATCTCTCGGCCGACGAGCAGGTTAAACTTCTGATCGGTGCCGCCGAGTTCCACGTCGGCTTCGAGCGCTACCGAGTCGTATCCCTGGGCCAAAGCGTAGAGCAGCTCGTGCAGAGCGATGGGTTTCTCTTCCTGGAATCGTTTGTGGAAGTCCTCGCGCTCCAGCATCTGCGACACCGTGTACTTGGCCGCGAGGCGAACGAGATCTTCCGCAGTGAACTTCGAGAACCAGCGGCTGTTGAAATCAATAACCGTCTTCCGCGGATCGAGGATCTTGAAAACCTGTGCCTTGTAGGTCTCGGCGTTCTTGTCGATTTCTTCGCGGGTGAGTGGCGGGCGCGTGACGGAGCGGCCGGTAGGGTCTCCGATCATGCCGGTGAAGTCGCCGATCAGAAAGATGACGGTATGTCCGAGATCCTCGAAGTGCTTGAGCTTGCGGAGAAGGACGGTATGTCCAAGGTGAAGGTCCGGCGCAGTGGGATCGAAGCCGGCTTTTACGCGGAGCGGTTTGTCGGCGGCACAAGAGCGTTCCAGTTTCGCGCGAAGTTCGGATTCGCGGATTATCTCAGCGGAACCCTTCTTGATGTAGGCGAGCTGCTCATCAACGGGAGGAAAGTTCGGCATCGGCAAACATTATAGAGATTGCAGAAGGTAGAAGTCAGAAGGCAGAAGTAAAACCGGTTGCAGAAGGCTGAAGTCAGAATGCAGAAGTAAGAATGCGGAAGTAAGAATGCGGAAGTAAGAGAAGGAAGGCCGCGAGTCAGGCTTTGGAGCCGAAACCCTTGGCGGTTCGCAATGAAGTAACGAAGATTGAGGTTAGTTCGTTGGCCTCTTTGAGCAGACTGTTCAATCGATTCTTGGGGAAGATGCTGCTATCCAGCATCAGTTCCATCCAGAATACGGTCTCGTCCACCTCTTCAAGCACCATGCCCAGCTTCGCAATAAATTCGGCCTTGGACCTGGAACGACATGCGGCCCGGTAGTTAGCACCAACAGATGTTCCCGAGCGGAGAACTTGCTTTCCAAGTATTCGCGCCTCTTCAGTCCGCGGTAAGGCTCGATAGAGCTTTATGATGCGGAGCGCAAATTGTTTCGTTCGGACCTTGAGTGTATCTAAAATGGCTTTGTCTTACTTCTGCATTCTGCCTTCTGCAATCTGCATTCTCAAATTTACGGGCGACGGATTCACCTGACTGTGATCTTCGTCACCAGCCTCCTTCCCACAATCTTGTATTTTCCTTGGAGCACGATGTTGATGGCCTCCGTGTAAGCGATATGCTCCCGCTGGAGGATGCGGTCCGCGAGTGTGTGCTCGTCATCATCGTCGAGAACTTCGATTGCTTGCTGCACGATGATGGGGCCGTGGTCGAGTTCCTCGTCCACAAAATGCACCGTGCAGCCGGCGACTTTTACCCCATAGGCAAAGGCCTGCTCCTGGGCTCCGAGGCCGGGGAATGCGGGCAGGAGCGAGGGATGAATGTTGAGGATGCGCCGCGGGAATTGCTGCACGAACCAGGGCGAGAGCAGGCGCATGTATCCGGCTAGACAAACGAGATCGACCTGGTGCTCCTGGAGCGCAGAGACCACTTCGCGATCGTGCTCTTCCCGCTCCTTACCCTTTGACGGGATAACTACCGCCTTGAGACCGAGGCGGCGGGCGATTTCAATTCCGGCAGCGTCCTTCGTGTTGGAGATGACCACGGCAATGCGCGCATCACGGATGCGCCCCGAGCCAACGTTGTTGGCGATGGCTTCGAAGTTAGAGCCACGTCCGGAGAGAAGGATACCGATGTTCTTCATGGGAAGCTCTCAGGTATGAGCTTTCAGTTTCAGCCAGCAATCATAATCTTTTTTCTCGAAATCGCATGCACGGGCGAGACGCCCGCGCCTACATCTCTAACCACATGCACGAGCGAGACGCCCGCGCCTACATTCAGCCGCAACGCGGGTGAGTGTCAAGAGCAACGGCAGAAGGGAAGGAAGAACGTGCGCTACTGGCGAGGCGCGAAGTAGCCTTTGCGTGCCCGAACTTGTAGGTCTTTTTTGAGAGACGTAATTTCGATAGTGCGGTAGCGGCCATCGGCATCGAAGTCGGCGGGCTTGTAAGAGACCACATATTGACTGCGCAGTTCGTCTTCAATGGCGGCGAATGCGTGCGTGATGTCCTTCATCTTGAAAGGGAAGAACGCGCGTCCACCGGTGGCCTCCGCGAGTTGCTCGAGAACGTTGTCGCCGCGCAGGATCAAGCCACTGTCATCAGTCGAGATGGCGTAAATGATGACCTCGGCGCGCTGGGCCATTTCAATGGCTTGCGCCCTGGTGAACTCGCTCTGGTTGTCCTCGCCATCGCTCAGGATAATGATGGCCTTGCGTACAGAATGCCCTGGGTGCTCTTTCAGCAGCTTGTCGCGAGAGGCGCGGTAAACAGCGTCATATAATGCCGTGCCGCCACCATCGTGGAGGCGTTGCACGCCCCTCGAGAGCAGACTCACATTGTCGGTGAAGTCCTGCGTGATCTGGCTGCGGTTGTTGAAGCCAAGCACAAACGCTTTGTCGAAACCGCGGCGCAACACGTGCTGTAGAAAACCGGTAGCGGCCTGCTGTTCAAAATCGAATCTGGAATGGACCGAACCGCTTACGTCGACCAGCAGACCCATCTCCAGGGGCAGGTCAGTTTCCCGGTGGAATTCGAGAATCGACTGTGGTGGCTTGTGATCATCCAGGATCGAGAAGTCATTCTGGCCAAGGTTGCGCACGAACTTGCCATGCTTGTCAGTGGCGATGAACAAAACGTTTACCTCGTCCACGCGCTTCTTGATCGTGAGGACGGAGTCCTGACCAGCCTGATCGGAATCAGTAGGAGGTACAGTGGGGGCGGAAGTATTGAAAGCGGGGTTGCTTGGGGCGAGAGAAGACCCGGGACCTACGTAGGAGTTTGTCTGGGCCCGTAAGGGTACCTGAGCGGCGGTCAGCATCAGGGCGATAAGACACAAAATCCCCGTGTATTTCGTTCGCAAGAATTCCAAGATTTTCCCTATCCCACACGGCCAGATGGCTTTCCTACTTATATTAGATGCACGTTTAGTGCCGAAAGCGGCGATCCTGAGCCCTGTTCCCACGGTTCGAATCTA
>QIAR01000275.1 GCA_003225595.1 Acidobacteriota bacterium
TCTGTTGCCGATACCGATCCTCGACGGTGGCGTGATATTCCTGCTGCTGATCGAAGGTTTGATGCGCCGCGACATCAGCCTGCACATCAAGGAACGCATTTATCAGGCGGCCTTCGTGTTCCTTGTTTTATTCGCCGTGATGGTGATCTACAACGACCTGGTAAAGACCTTGCCGGGTCTGACGCAACGGCTGCCGTAGGGGTTGGCTGAGAGCTGTCTTAGAGCTGTCTTTCCGCATGCTAAACTAGATATTCCGCATGGCTAACATTCAGCGCCGGAAAACGGTTACGGCCTCGATTGGCGGGGTGCGGGTGGGCAGCGATGCACCAGTTGTGGTGCAGTCGATGACCAACACCGATACCGCCGACGTCGTCTCCACGGTAGAGCAGGTGGCCGCACTCGCTCGCGCTGGATCGGAACTGGTGCGTGTCACAGTCAACAATGAACACGCTGCTGCCGCGGTGCCGCATATCGTCGACGAGCTTGATCGGCAAGGCATCAATGTTCCGATCATCGGCGACTTCCACTACAACGGCCACGTGCTGCTGACGAAATATCCTGAATGCGCTCGCGCGCTAGCGAAGTACCGCATCAATCCTGGGAACGTAAGCGTGGGCCGCAAGGATGATTCGAATTTCCGCACCATGATCGAGGTCGCAGTCGAGAATCAGAAACCAGTGCGGATCGGTGTGAACTGGGGTTCGCTCGATCAAGTCCTGCTCACCCGCATGATGGACGAAAATTCCCGTCTGCCGGAGCCGAAAGACGCGCGCCAAGTCACGATGGAAGCTATGGTGGTCAGCGCGCTGAATTCAGCGGCACTGGCCGAAAAATATGGCCTGCGCGCCGATCAGATCATCTTAAGTGCGAAGGTAAGCGGGGTGCAGGATTTGATTGACGTATATCGTGCGCTGGCGGCGCGTTGCGATTATCCCTTGCATCTCGGTCTCACGGAAGCGGGCATGGGAGCGAAGGGCGTCGTAGCTTCCAGCGCCGCCCTCGGCGTGCTGCTGCAGGAAGGCATTGGTGACACGATTCGTGTCTCGCTCACTCCTTCGCCGGGCGGCGATCGTAGCGAAGAAGTTCGTGTGGCGCAGCAAATTCTGCAATCCATGGGAATCCGCAGCTTCACGCCGCAAGTGGCTGCCTGCCCTGGCTGCGGACGCACCACCAGCACCTTCTTCCAGGAAATGGCAGAACAGATTCAGACTTACTTGCGCGAGCAGATGCCGTTCTGGAAAGACCGCTACACCGGCGTGGAAGAGATGAAGGTCGCGGTGATGGGCTGCGTGGTGAACGGCCCCGGCGAATCGAAACATGCCAGTCTAGGTATCTCGCTGCCCGGGACGTTCGAAGAACCCAAGGCGCCGGTCTATGTCGATGGCCGCCTCTTCACCACGCTGAAGGGCGAAAGGATTGTCGCGGAGTTCATCCAGATCCTGGATGAATACGTGGAATCGCACTACGCTGCCAGAGTGGAGGTCACGGCAAAATCGATGTAGTTTGCGAACGAAATCGCCGCGAGCAGCTCGTTTTTCCAACCCATCCAGTCCCGATGTAGGCGCGAGCGTCTCGCTCGTGCCTTCAAGCGCGTACCCCTAAACTTTTGCCACCCATATCCACGGATACTTCAACGCGGAATTCACCAACCCTGCGCGAACTGGATTTTGGATGATGTAATCCACTTTCTCTTGAATCTTCTCTTCACGCCGCAGCGCGCGATCGAACGATTCGCGTGCCACACTTGACCCTTACGATCCAGTAAGCGGTTGATTTTGTGTGCTGAGCTACTCTTGATGCCTTGCGTAATCTCGGCAATGCAATAAAAGCCGTCTCCGTCATAAAGAGGGGTCAGCACTAGATGAACGTGATCGGGCATCACTATCGCGCCGTGCAGCGCGAAGCGCTTGGCGTCTCCCCAGACACACGCGTTCAGAACGATCATGCGGGCTTCCGCGGGCAGGACCCAGCGGTGGTGCGTACAGAACGTTACGAAAATGCCTTTATTGTCGCTCTGATAGTGCGGAAGGTGACGGCGGTATTCGTAGATTCGCTTCATGTCGGACACGAATAGCACAAAGGTGTTGCACGGGCGAGGACGCCCGCGCCTACATCGTAGCTGATTGTTTCAAAATGGGACTCGCGAAGACAATGATGAGGCGAAATCGCCGCGAGGCGGCCTATGCCCAGTCTTGATGTAGCCGCAAGCAGTTCCCCCAAACCCGTCCAATCTCGATGTAGGCGCGAGCGTCTCGCCCCAACCCATCCAATCTCGCATGTAGGCGCGAGCGTCTCGCTCGTGCCTTCAAGCACCGTGACTGGCTCTTTCAAAATGAAGCTGGGGAAGGCAATGATCATGCGAAAAATCGATGTAGCCGCAGGCGTCTCGCCCCAACCCATCCAGTCTCGATGTAGCCGCAGGCGTCTCGCCCCAATCCATCCGGTCTCGATGTAGGCGCGAGCGTCTCGCTCGTGTGACCAACTATGCCAGCAGAGGTAAGTTCGGATTCGTGCTGTCGTCGTACAACGGATCTGCCATCTTCTTCAGCTCCGGATAGTGATCGATGAGCGGAGGCGGGGCGGTCACGCGCTTTCCGGTCAGCAGGTGTTTGAGTTCGAGCGCGTTCACACCCGCTTTGGCCTGGAAATGATTATTCGCGATAACATACGTGACCTCTGCCTGATGAGCGATGCGCTCAATCTTCTCTTTCCATCCCGCAATTTCGGACTCGGTGTAGAGATAGTTGTAGCGGTCATTTCGATTATCGCAATCGAACCACTGGTCGTAGTTGCGGCCGTGTAGACGTACATAGCCGAGCGCCGAGGTCACGTGTTCGGTAGGCTGGAGCGAGCGCCCGATCAGCGGCTGGTCGATATTGCAGAAGGCAATGTTCTGGCGCGCGAAGTAAGCCAGCGTTTCCGGATTATCCCAGCTTGAGTGCCGCACCTCGACCGCGCGAGGAAATTCGATGAATTGCCTTAGCAATACGTCAAGGTACTCGCGGTTGAGGCTGGTGTTTTTATATGAAACCGGAAATTGAATCAGCAGAGCGCCCAACTTCCCTTCAGTGGCCAGCGCATCCAGGCCTTCGCGAGCTTGGGCTTCGTCCGCGTCGCTGGGTTTGATGGTGGCAGCGGAAGTCGGCTCCATTACCGCCAGCGGAGAATGCGTAAACGAACGATGCAGCTTGGCAGTGAAGACGAAATTCGGATTGACTGCCGCCACTTTTCGGCTCCACAGCCGCGCCAGCTCCGGCTTGATGTGTCCATAGAATGATGTATTGATCTCCACTACATCGAAGAACCGAGGCAGGTATTCCAGCGGATGTAGTTTTCGGCTTCGCAGTTCGGGTGGATAGAAAATGCCGTCCCAGTCCTTGTAAGACCAGCCGGCAGTCCCGATGCGGATCTGGCGTTTTGATTCCATGAGAACGACAGGGAAAGAGACTGGTTGAAGGTTAGCACAGCGAAGGCGGGTGTGGGCGTCTCACCTAACCATACTTGGAGTGCCTGAAATGCTGACGCTGAATGCTGATTGCTTGGGTTTCGCGAAGAAATCAGTGGAACAGCAGCACCACCCAATACACTCCGTTGGCGTAAGTGGCAGTGCGTCCGTAGCAGACGCCTACTGAGAAGTCCCGAGCACGCCGGTCTGTGATCAGCTTGCTCGTTCCCTGGGGCAGGACCTCGGGACGGGCGTTTGTATATGCCAGGACGCTATAGCGCTGGGCAAGCTCGTGAACGGCTCGGGTATTCAGGCGATCTTCCTGCGCCATGGAACAAGCGGCGTTGTGTAGCGCCAGACCCTCTAGCCTGTGCAACGCCGGAAGACTAGCTTGCGAGCGCATCTCGATCACTGCCCTGCCCACGATGTTCTCCGTCTGCTCCAAAGAATAGGTTGGGAGCCGGTGAGCAAAGTCTTGCACGATGTAGAGGTAGGCCCCGCTCCGTACTACGGCAAATCCAGCGACATTGTAGGCAGGATTGAGTAGATTCGCCCGGTGGGTTGGCGAAAGTAGCAGGTGCTGTTCGGCCTGCTGCGCGTTCGAATCCAGCGCAACATTTTCTCCGGCGCGATCCAGCCGCAGGTCGCCGGTGTCCGCTAGGCGGTGCGCAAGGGAGGGCTCACCGTTCAATTGATGGGAGAGTTGCTGTTGCCGTGCCATTGCCGCCGCGTGGGCCCGTGCCGCCTGCGTGAGGCCGGGGTCCATTTCGAGCGGTGGAGCTCCAACTCGCACGCGATCCTGGTTGGCGAGAACAAGCAGCTCTTGCTCTGCTTGGGCGTCGTAATTGGGGGAGGGGCCGGAGCCTGAGGCGACTGGGGCCACGGGTCCTGATGCCTTGGATGCGACTGTCTTCGATGTGACTTTCTGGGGAAGGACGCCGGCTCCGGAGAAGACGATCGCGAGCGCAGGTATCAGGGCCCATGGCATAGCTTTTTGCACCTAATCTTTTAGGTGCAAAACAAAGCAAAAGTTCTGCTTTGCTTCCCCGAGCCTAGACTCTAGAATCCAGCTAAGCACCTTACTATGGGGATACTACTGCTGGGCGTACTTCTCGTCCTGAACCTTGTACTTCTGGTACTGGTCACTGCTGTCTTGCGGCACACCTCCGGTTCTCCCCAAGGTGATGCAATCATGGAACTTGCGCACCAGGCGCAGGAGCTTCATGAATCACTCTCCCAAAGGTTCACCTCGGCTACTGCCGATATGGCCATGCGGCTGGAGCAGACTAAAGGGGACCTGCGCCAACAGGTAACCGATCGCTTGAACCAGGGGTTTTCCCTTTTCCGCGGCCTGGTAGAAGAGCAGCTCACCTGTGGACGGCGGGAGCAAGCCGAGGGGCTGGCGGGGGCTCGGAGCGAGCTCACGCAGTCACTGGCGCTCACCACATCGCAGCTGAAAATCGAGTTTGAGAGCCTCAACCAGAAAACAGCCCAGAGCCTCGATTCCATTCGTGACCGGGTGGACGAAAAGCTGCTCGCTATCACCGATCAGGTGCAGCAGAAGCTTGATCAAAACATCAAAGAAGGATTTGCCCAGTTTGAAAAAGTGCAGCAGCACCTGAAAGCCGCCGAAGAACAATTGCGCGAAGTCGGCGCCCTGGGCCATTCCATTAATGATCTAAACAATCTACTCAAGCTGCCTCACCTGCGTGGGCAGTTTGGCGAGGCCAGCCTCGAACGGCTGCTTTCTGATTTCCTTCCGGCGCATATGTTCGAAATGCAATCATCGCCGGGTGATGGCGGAGGACGCGCTGATGCCATGATCCAGTTCCCCGACCGCCGTCTGCCGATCGATGCCAAGTTTCCCCGCGAGCAGGTGCTGGCGCTTTTTGAGAGCAATGACGAGGCGGAGATCGAAGAAGCGCGGCACGAATTGGTGCGGGTGATGAAGACGGAAGCCAAGCGCATCAAGGCTTACATCCAACCTGAGAACGGAACCACGGACATTGCCCTGATGTATCTTCCCAGCGAAACTCTGTATATGGAAGCGATCCGGCATCGCGACCTTGCTGATTGGCTGAACCAGCAGCACGTCTTCCCGGTTTCCCCCAACACGCTGCTGATGACGCTGCAGACCATCGCGCTGGTGCACAAGTGGTATGAGGTAGCGAGCCGTTTCGAGAAGAGCCGGCTGGAACTCGCGAAGGCGCAGAAGTCGTTCGATTATTTCCAGAGCCAGTTCGAGAACGTGGGCAAGAACCTGAACAAGGCTCAAGAGGCTTTCGAAACGGCGCAGCGCCACCTGAAGACCTACCGCGGACGTGTGACAGTTCTCAGCGGGCAGGAGCAACTCGAGCTGGAGTCCCCGAAGAATGGCGAAGAGCCGCTGCCGCTGTCGGACAAAGCCAGTGCGTGAATAGTACGGGCCGGGCGACAGTCGTCCGGCTTCTTCTCGGGCGCCATTAGGCGGCTGACGCGTCAGTCACGTTCTTGACCTCTTGTAGCAAGCTTACCTGTGTCTGATTGCCTCGCAGTGTTCCATGTTGGTGGGGCCTCCTTACCAACTCGCAAAATGATATATATCTTGATACATCCTAACCTGGTCGGCTATCATGGTATATATCTAAAAGAGATCATTCATGAGGAGAATCATCCATGCCTCGTAGGGCTAACCTGGTCGGCTATCATGGTATATATCTAAAAGAGATCATTCATGAGGAGAATCATCCATGCCTCGTAGGGCAAAGCTTTTCCACAATGGGCGCAGCCAAGCCGTCCGCCTGCCCGTGGACTACCGCTTCCAAGGCTCGGAGGTCTATATCCGCCGCGATCCAGCCACGGGTGACGTCATCTTGTCGCGGAGGCCAGAATCCTGGGGGGACTTCTTCGAGTTGATGAAGACCATTGATGTGCCCGAGGACTTCCTGGCTGATCGAAACGACGCACCACCACAGAAGCGCGAGCTGTTTTGATGCCGGTTCGCTATCTTCTGGATACGAACATGGCCAGCTATGTCATCAAGGGCAATGTTCTCCGCGTGCGGGAGCGGCTGCTGAAGGTCCCGATGGCCGAGGTCGGAATCTCCGTCATCACCGAGGCCGAGCTGCGTTTCGGAGTCGCCAGAAAACCCGAGGCGGTGCGACTGAAAACCGCAGTCGAGGCGGGTCGAAGTGTTGCCTTGGGATTCGGAGGCCGCCCAGCATTACGCTGTGATTCGTACGACCCTCGAACGAACTGGGGCACCGATGGGCAACCTGGACATGATGATCGCGGCGCAGGCACTGGCCGCCCAAGCCGTGCTGGTTATGCTGGTTACCCATGATCGTGTCTTCCGGCGGGTGAAAGGGTTGAAAGTTGAGGACTGGAGCAAGGCATAGTGAGCAGACCGGCCCTTGCTTTTGGTATAGATTTACGATATATATCATACTGAATGAGGTTTCAATGGCTGAAACAGGGATCGCCAAGCTATTTCGCAACGGACGCAGCCAGGCTGTCCGACTTCCCCGCGAGTTTCGCTTCGAGGGCAACGAGGTGCGAGTACGCAAGGTCGCGGAAGGAGTTCTGCTGGAACCGCTTATTTCCGATGCCCCCAAATGGTTTGCCGAGCTCGACCGTCTCAATTCAGGCGAGCTTAACTCGCGAGCCTTCACCAGAAAAGCTCGCAATCAACCGGTAACGCCGCGCCGCCAGATCTTCAAGTAATGTATCTGCTCGATACCAATGCCTGCATTGCGTTAATCAATGGCAAACCATACTCGGTCCGGACCCGGTTCCAGCAGGCGCTCGATGCCGACGCAAAGGTGCTGGTATCAGCCATTGTCGCCTTCGAGCTCTGGTATGGAGTTGCGAAGAGCTCCCCGCAGGAAGCAAACGCGAGGCTGCTTTCCACTTTCTTTGCTGGTCCCATCAGCTTGTTGCCCTTTGACGAAGAGGATGCCAGGATTGCAGGCAGCGTGCGGGCAGCAATTGAGTCCGCCGGAAAGCCGATTGGCGCTTACGATCTGTTGATCGCCGGCCAAGCAATGCGCCACAAGCTGACGTTAGTCACGGCCAATGCAAGAGAGTTTGGCCGAATCAAAGATCTTCAATGGGAAGACTGGGGAAAGGCTTGATTGGGAAGGCCATCCGCGTAGCCTTTAAATTCCACGGCACTATCGCCTTGAATCTTCCTTCGCCGCTGCCGACAATTTTCCCCGCAGCAGATCTTCCACATCGCCCATCTTCTCCCCCAGCAGATTTAATTTGCGCGCCAGGCCTTGCACATCGGACGCGGCACGCCGATTGACGTCATAATCGAGTTCGCTGCGCAGGCGATCTTTCGTATCCTGCCGGTTCTGGCTCATCATGATCACGGGCGCCTGAATCGCCGCAAGCATCGAGAGAAACAGGTTGAGCAGAATAAACGGATACGGATCCCACGCCGACCGCCCCAAATTCGAATTGATCGTTGTGTACACGATGAGCACAACGCCAAACGTAATGATGAACACCCAGGAGCCACCAAAGCGCGCCACCATGTCGGCGATGCGTTCACCCAAGGTTGCTTCCGCCTCGATCATTTCGTTGGGGTGACGGTTGGCACGAACCCGCACCAGTTGCTGCGATGCATGGAACTGCCGGCCCAATACAGCCAGCATATCCATTCCCGAGTGCGGCTTGCGCTCCAACAAAATGGTGATGTCGTGGCGGTCCACCTCAATGCAAACCGTTTCTTCGACGGCTATGGCTTCGGTTTGATGGGGTGTCTGCTCGAGCATGGAGGCGAAGCCGAAGAACTCGCCAAAGGCCGGCTCATCGACCACCACCTCCTGGTGATCCTCGTCCACGGTGGAAACTCGCACACTGCCCGAGACCATGATGTAAGCTCGTCCGCCCGGGTCGCCGATCTTGTAGATGCGTTGCCGCGGGGCAAACGTTTTCAGCTCGACTTGTCCGGCCAACACCGCAGTCTCGTCATCGTCCAAGAGCGCAAACAGCGGAACACGTTTCAAAATTTCAGGGCTGCACGCCATCGCTCACCTCGCCCGCTAGATAGTGGATCGCGCACGATCCATGCAGAGGATGGCATAAATAAGTGGAAGGGAACAACAGGGCACACGATTAGGCACTGTCCTAATTTAGGGGCAGTCCCACGATTCGTGCCAGTGGCACGGCTTTGGCATGCCGCAAACAATCCAACCAGCTGTCATCCTGAGCGAGTGAGTGTCTTCGCTTGCGAGGACACGAACGAGTTGAAGTTGAGGCGTTTAGCGGGCGTCTGAGCCCCGCTGCCGAAATCCCGAGCGAAGCCGAGGGAGACCCCTATTCGCTCAAATGCAACATCGGCGCATCAAGCCATCCTCGCCGGGCGTGTTGATTTTATCTCCGACGCGCGCGGTCGGGTGCCTGCCTTTTTCGCGTCTGTTGTGAAAGGGCAAGACTGGAGCAAAGGCGTAGTAAGCACTGCGCTAGTACGTCGTCGAAGTGCGCCGCTCGATTGCCGCCACCGCCCACCGCCTCGACCACGGCTGTCAGGCGCAGGTGTACGATCTCTCTCACTTCTCCCCGGCTGTGGACCCAGCTCCAAAGCCGCAAATCAACCGAGCACATTCCAAAACTATTCGAAGGAGAGGTGTGTGATGGCTAATCGTCCGATATTTGCTGCGTTTAACCAAGGTATAGCTCCCACAATCGCCTGTTTTAACAAAGCAACTGTTGCGCTCGGCGTCGACTTCGATGCTCTGATCGCAGCCATGCAGGTGTATGTAGACAAATTTGTCGCCCCGGTCTGGGGAACGCCTGCCAAGCTGGTCAGGACCACGGGATTCCAAAAAGGGGCTTGGGCGATAGTGTTTCTCGACGATGCCGATCAGCCTGGCGCCCTGGCATACCACGATCTGACCCCCGACGGGCTCCCGCAGTCGAAGGTTTTCGTCAAAACTACACTCGCCAATAATGATTTGGTGAGCGTGTCTGCATCCCACGAACTGGTCGAGATGCTGGTTGACCCGGCTATCAATCTCATGACCACGGGGCCGAACCAGAAACTGGTTTACGCCTACGAGAGTGCGGATCCAGTCGAGGCCTTGAGCTTCCCCGTGAATGGGATCGAGATGAGCGACTTTATTTACCCGGCGTACTTCGAGGATTTTCACAAACCCGGGTCAGTACAGTTCCATCAACTGAACAAGATCAAGAAGCCATTTCAAATTCTTTCAGGTGGTTATCAGATCATCTTCAGGAATGGAAAGTGGAGCCAGGTCTCCGGTTCGGACGCTAAAAAGAAGAGCTTTGCGCACGAGGACCGCCGCGGTCACCGCAGCGAGATAAGGCCTAAGAAGAAGCGGCTTCCTGCCGACATAACCAGAATCAAGCGGCTTGAGCCACGCTACTTGACCGCAGGGGCAGCGTAGGTTTCTGAATTCTGCTGGCCTCGTGGTCGATGACCCAGGCTTCGGCTGACCAGTTTGACTAAGAAGTGAAAGGGGAATGCCTGCCTTTCTCGCTTTTGCGAAAGGGCCAGGTGATGACCTTCAAGACCTCAGACTCAGGAGGATGCATGAACACCCAAAGGATAAGCGGTCGCGCAATCCAATTGACAACCCACGATAAGGTGGTCGTGACATGGGATAGATCCTCCTGCTGAGGCACTTGATTCGAGCATGTGCGGCACGAGCATCTGTGGCCCAAGCTGTGTCGCCCAAGCATGTGTTGCCCAAGCATGTGTGGCGCGGACACTCCTGTCCGCGCGGCTCTTGAAGTTGACGGGATGCCCCACTCTTTTCCCGTTCTTTGCGACAAGGTAGGTACCGGTCTGCTCACCACAGCAGATTCCCGCTGACGCTCGTATCGGAACTGGGGAGGGCACGGCTTCACAGGCTGCGGAAAAACTGGCGCATGCGTGCAGCACCGCGGAAGAGCGGCCCTCCAGGGTCGCGAAAGCCGTTCGGAATCAGTGACGGCTTTACAGGCTGCTGAAAAACCCAGGCTTTCAACCATACCGTCCTGCCGCGAAATGAGAATCGGCTTTTCAGCCGCTGTGGCAACGATTTGTCGCGCAGGCCCGTTTTCCCGCAACCTGTTTCAGTCGTGCCGATAGGCTCCTTTATTTCGTCATTTCGAGCGGGCTTTCAGCCCGTGAGAGCCCTGCCCTGAGCGAGCCGAAGGGAATGTGTTTCTCCCCGCACCGTTTTCTGGGAGCCTCACCGCAACACGCGCTTCCACAGCAGCGCCAATATAAGAAGTGCCACGCCGACGACCATCCCGATCAGCCGCACGCGATTAGCCTTTTCCATCATGATCGTTCATGGCTGACAGCCAGCGTCTGCTGGATGATGGATCTCTGACCCGCCCAACTTTAACCAACTAAAGTCTGGAGACTCATAACCTTCCAAGCCAAATATGTATATTACTGGGCAATAATATACTTCACTGACTAAATCTGCTAAGTTGTTGATGCCGTGACAGGGCTCTAGCGATTTGGTTTTGGCGGTGGCGGAGGCGGCGGAGGTGGTGGCGGAGGGAGTGGCTTCGGGAGTGGTGGCCAGCTTTCCCTGAACTCCTCATCGTCATCGTCGTCCCTCATGCGGTTGCTGGCGACATGTAGTTCGGCACACGGTGCCTCAGAACATGTTCTTCCCATTTCAGCATCCTTTTCTGGTCATTTGGAAGAACGTGTGCGCTCTTAGAAATTTCCGCACCCTTTCTCAGCAGCGCCCGCAATCTTTGCTGCCCATCTTCGACGTAGATATCGTTCCACAATTCCTGGCAATCAAGGGCGTGTGAATTCCATCGAAAACTTAGATCGCTACATTCGGATATTTTCGAAAGGTTTTTCGAATAGAGGCTTGTCCCGGCGACGATGGCTACTATAATCGCCTTACCTACATCCGGCAGCTTTGTGACAAACGAGACTGCCGCCCCTGATGACAACAGGAGCACCGCCCAATTCGCGCCATCATCAAGACGCCGAAAGTGAGTACAGAGATCAGCGCAGTAGTTGGCGCGGGTCTCCGCGCCAAGCCATTCTTCCCATAGCTGTTTTTGCTGGAACTCTGAAAGCATTGTGCCAGTAATTATAACGCGTGCGATTCAAGCATCGAATCCGATCACTCGTCCACTTCTTTTCGGAAGAGCGCAAGAAATTCTGGCTTTGTGTAACCTGCCGCAATGGGAATTGGCTTCCCCATCATTCTCTGAAGTGAGCGGCGGAACTCTTGCCCGTTCTTGTGTGCTTCAACCAACTTGTATCCCTCGTAGGCGATAAAGTCGGCTGGTTGAAGCGCGACCCGATCCCGCCACTGCATAGGAGCGACGGTTACTATATGCCCCGAATTGTTAACGCTTCCCCTGGCTGAGTTGAGCGCAAGCTGTGCGGCGCTGTTGAATGGGCCATGATCATGAATAACGGTTACACGTTCCCGAGGCATTTCTTTGTGAATGTATTCGCATATCGCCAGAAGGCACATGAGCATGCACATATAGTAGGAGCAGTGCTTCCAGTTCTCATCGTTCAACTCCTTGAAGGTGGAGATTAGTTCTTTGCGTGTGGCACCAAACACGAACGCAACAGGCTTGTACTTCGCAATGATTTCGATCAATTTCTTCGTGAGCCTGATCTGCCGATCAACCGGCCATCCCTTAAATTCATTGACGCAGCTTGCACAGTCAGCGGCGTGATAGCGGGAGAGTTGCTTTAAGCCTTTCCTTTGTGAAATGCGATTCTCATACAAGATTCGCATCTGCCATGCGTGCTCCAGCAAGGGCCAAACCCGTTCATGGCAAAGCCATCCTCCGATGCACATCGTGCGATTGTTGTAGCTCTCATCCATATAGGCAGTCAGCATGCAGAACATCCCACCATGCGGGTTAAGAGATTTCAATGCACGAAACGGTAATCTTGCGGGTTGACTTTTGCCGCAGGACAAGACACACTCTCCCTGTCGTGCCGCAAAAGCCAACTCGCCCGACGCACTCGGCCAAGAATGTTCAGGGCGACTTCGGCAAGTTCACGAATTT
>QIAR01000276.1 GCA_003225595.1 Acidobacteriota bacterium
GAGTACGCGCAGATTCTGGATTGGCAGTGGAAGGAGAAAGTTATTCCATATTGGAAGCAGGCGGCTAAACTCGCGCGCGAACACGGCGTACACAAGCTGGCGCTGGAAATGCATCCCAGTTTTGTCGTCTACAATCCGATGACGCTGTTGAAGCTGCGCGAGGCTGTGGGTGAAGAGATCGGAGCCAACTGCGACCTGAGCCATCTGTTCTGGCAGGGCTGCGATCCGATCGAGGTGATTCGGATGCTCAGCA
>QIAR01000277.1 GCA_003225595.1 Acidobacteriota bacterium
CGCCACATATGGCGTGCTCAACTTCGCATTCGAAACTCGCGACCTGGCGCAGGCCTCAGAAACATTCCGTGCCGTGGGTTACGGGCACAGCGCGAGTACGTGGAAAGATATTGTTCGTACGTACATGGAAGTTGGTTACCAAGGCATTCTCAGCATAGAAAATGAGGATCCCATTCTGCCCGGCGAAGTTGGCGTGCAGCGGGCTCTGTACGTGCTGAAGAACGTGCGAAGTGAGCTCTTAGGCGCTAATGCCTGATCTGGTGCTGATCCACCACAAGACCTGAGGTCGGCATGCTGCCGCACCCAGCCTGGAGGCGCGAGACATGAATCGGCGGAAATTCGCTCGGACCTTGGCTGGCGCTGCATTGAGTGCTGCGGCGCTTGCTGGTGGTGCGGCAGCCGCAGAGACCGGAGCCCAGAGTTCCGCAAAAGGTATTTCATTCAAACTTCCGGTCATGCTCTGGACCGTCTATCGCGACCTTCCGTTCGAGCAGCGCCTCGAGAAAGTAGCCGAGGCTGGGT
>QIAR01000278.1 GCA_003225595.1 Acidobacteriota bacterium
TTCTTTCCGGCAACAGAGTCGAGGGCCTCTCGCACGATGCACAGCACCAGAGCTGCGTAGAGACACTCAAGCGTGCCGGCAATATCGCAGCCAAGCGAAATGTGAGCTTATTATTGGAAAACATCGATCCCGAAGAAAATCCCAAGTATTACCTGACCTCGGTAGCGGAAGGATTTGAGATCGTCCGTGAGGTGAACCATCCTCGCGTGAAATTTCTTTACGACTTCTATCACGAGCAGATTTCGGAAGGGAACCTGATCAAGAAACTGGAAAAGAACATCGGGGAAGTGGGTTTGGTCCACATTGCCGACGTGCCCGGGCGGCACGAGCCTGGAACCGGGGAGATCAATTATCCCAATATCTTCCGCAAACTCGCTCAACTCAGGTACGACCGTTACGCAGCCATGGAGTTCATTCCCACAGGCGATGTGGTAGCTAGCTTGCGCGCTGCAAAAGACATGGCACTGCAGGCGGTCAGCGATTAAGACCAGAGCCGAGTACCGTAATCGGCCATGCTGAGCACCATCAAAATCGCCAGCCAGAAGATGCCAGCAACAATTACTACGATGGTCATTTTCTGACCGATATATTTCACACCCATAAAGAAGAGAACCACCAGCAAGGCTTTGCCGGTCGCGATGGTAAGTGCGACGATAGCACTGACTTTTCCAAGATCAATCCTTGAGACTGCGGCCGTCACCACGGTCAGGATCATCAGCGTGATCCAGACTGCGATGTAAGTCTTCTTGGGAACAACGTGTGCTGACATGATTCCTCTCTCACCCACCATGTTTGTGGCTGATCAGATATAGCAGCGGATACAAATAAATCCAGACCATGTCCACGAAGTGCCAGTAAAGGCCCACGTTCTCAACCGGGTTGTAATAGTCGGGTCCGTACTTTCCGCGCCAACTGTAAAACGCAATGACCCCCACGATGATGATCCCAATCAGCATGTGGAGGGCATGGAACCCGGTCATCGCCCAGTACAACGAAAAGAAGATCTCCACATGTTGCGGGTCAGGTCCCTCGAAGTGGAAGTTGGTACCGGGGAACTGGTGCTCTTTCCAGTGGCCGGTGTACTCGATGGCCTTGATACCCATGAAGACACAGCCGAATAGCATGGTGATGATCAAGAGCACGACGAGCGCCTTCCGCTGCCCAATTTGTGAAGAACGCACCGCCAGGGCCATAGTCAAGCTGCTGCAGATCAGAACAACGGTATTGATGGTGCCCCACCAGAAATCCATCTTCTCGCTGCCCGCTACAAAGGCCTGGTAATACATGTAGCGGTAGACCATGTAGGCGGTGAACATCCCGCCGAAGAACATAATCTCCGTGATCAGGAAGACCCACATGCCCATGGTGGAGGCTTCCTGTTGTTGCTCCATGGTGGCGAAATGGTGCTGCAGAGCCGGGTTGTGGACCTGATCGTGGGTCACCACGGCTGGGCTATGGCTCAACTGGGACCTCCTTCAGGTTGGCGTAGTCGTAGGCTTCCCAGGTCACCACAGGAGTCTCATCGAAGTTGAAAGTGGGCGGCGGAGATGCGGTCATCCATTCCAGTCCGGCCGCGCCCCACGGATTTTCGTCCGCAACTTTGCCGTAGCGCATCGACCACAGGAAATACACCATCGGCAGCACGTACCCCACAGCCAAAATGGTGGCCCCCGCAGTCGAAAGAACGTTCAGCACCTGGAACTCGGGCGAGTACTGCCAATAGCGGCGTGGCATTCCCAGATAACCGAGCACGAACTGCGGGAAGAAAGTCAGGTTGAATCCCACGAAGATGATGAGCGCAGCCAGCTTGCCCCAGGCTTCGGGATACATGCGTCCGGAGATCTTCGGCCACCAGAAGTGCAGACCGCCGATGTAGGCCATCACCATGCCTCCGACCATGATGTAGTGGAAGTGCGCGATGACGAAATAGGTGTCGGTCACATGTACATCGACACCTAATGCGGCGAGGAAAAGTCCAGTAAGCCCGCCCATCGTGAACAGGCCGATGAAGCCGAAGGCATACAGCATCGGCGTCGCATAAGAAATGGAGCCCTTGTACATGGTTGCGGTCCAGTTAAAAACTTTAATGGCTGAGGGAACAGCAACCAGATAGCTCAATAGAGAGAAGACCAGTGCCGCATATAGCGAGATCCCAGCCACAAACATGTGATGTGCCCAGACGAGAAATCCGAGCACCGCGATCGCGATCAGGGCGAGGGCCATGAACTTGTAGCCAAAGATGCGCTTTCGGGAAAAGCAGCTCACGACTTCGCTGACCACTCCCATCCCCGGCAGGATCATGATGTACACCGCCGGATGCGAATAGAACCAGAACAGGTGCTGGAATAGCAGGGGATCGCCGCCTCTCTGAGGATCGAATATGCCGAAGGCGAAGAGCCGGTCCAGTGCTACCAGCATCAAGGTGATTGCCAGCACGGGCGTTCCCAACACCTGGATGATGCTGGTTGCATAATTCGCCCACACGAACAGCGGCAGGCGCGACCATGTCATGCCTGGCGCGCGCATGCGGTGAATCGTCACGATGAAGTTGAGTCCCGTTAGGATGGACGAAAAACCCGCGACGAATATGGCCAGTGCGGCAGTGACTACTTGCGACTTGGCGAAGGCCGTGCTGAACGGTGGGTAGAAGGTCCAGCCCGTATCTGCTCCTCCAGTCAGGATCGTGTACATCATCAACAAGCCGCCGATGACCAATAAGTACCAGCTGAACAGGTTGATTCGCGGGAAGGCTAGGTCCTTGGCCCCGATCATGATGGGTATTAGAAAGTTGCCGAGTACCGCCGGTATGGCAGGAATCAGGAAAAAGAACACCATCACCTGACCGTGCATGGTGAACAGTTTGTTGTAAGTGTCCGCCTGCACCAGGTCGCCTGCCGGGGTCAGCAGTTCCAACCGGATCAGCAGGGCAAAGAAACCGCCAATGAAGAAGAAGAAAGTAATCAACAGCAGATAGAGCAGCGCGATGCGTTTGTGGTCGGTGGTCAAAAGCCACGAGCGGATGCCGTATTCCGTATTTAGATAGTTCTCGCGTTCGGCGGCTGGAGTTGGGCTTGTAGCCATGCTATTGCACCTGCATCATCTGTGGTTGTCCGGTGGGCGAACCAGTGGGCGTGTTCCTGGTTCCCGCGGTACCCTCGGGTGACTGATTCAGCGACTTAATATAGGCGACGAGAGCGTTCAACTGCTCCTCGCTAATGATTCCCTGAAAAATCGGCATAATGGGCTTGAACCCGGAGACGACCTTCACCGCGGGAGTTAAAATAGACTCACGAAGATAGTTCTCGTCCGCGGTGATCGTGCGACCATCGTCGAGCAGCACCGGCCGGTTATAGGCATTCATCAAATTCGGGCCCCGGCCTTGCACGTCAAAACGGTGACACGTGCTGCAGCCCAGCGACAAGAACAACTGTTTACCGGTTTGAGCTAACGGAGCCGCGGGCCCACCACTGAGCCATTGCTCGTATTGTGCCGGCTGCATCACCACGACATCTCCGATCATGCCGGAATGCGAGGTCCCACAGTACTCGGCGCAGAACAGGTGGTATCTGCCGGCTTTCGTGGCGCGGAACCAGGCCACCGTGTAGCGGCCAGGCAGCACGTCCTGCTTGATGCGGAACGCCGGCACGTAAAAACTGTGGATCACGTCCTGCGAGGTCATGATCATCTTCACGTCGCGGCCTATTGGTACGTGGAGTTCGTTGATTTCGCGCTGCCCTTCCATATGCTGGAACTTCCACATCCACTGCTTAGCCACGGTGTAAATTTCTGCCGAGTCTTGAGGGGGCGTTCTCTCCTTGAAGTAAATCGCTGCCCCCCAGACGAAAATGCCCATGAAGATGACCAGCGGAACCCCGCTCCACGTGAGTTCCAGTGCGTTCGAGCCCTCGATCTGCTCAGCTTCGCGTCCCCTGCTGCGGCGGTATTTCGCCGCGAACACGAGGATCATGATGAAAATCATGATGGCCATCAGCCCACATAGCGTCAGCAGAAAAATGAAAAGCGCGTCCACGCCGCCGGCCGTGGTCGAGGCCCTTTCCGGCCATAGTGGAAAGGTTTGAAACATGATTACTTGGCCCGTTCTCCTGAGGTGTGTGCCGCATCAAGACGAAACATGATTGCGATGAAAGCTCCTAGAAGAAGAATGGTTGCCAGTCCCGCCAGCCTCACTACCCTCATAATGACTGCGCCGTATTTTCCCGTCGCGGGATCGTAGTGATAGCAATAAAGCAGCACCTGATCCACAAGGTTGCCAATCTTGTTCTGCGAAGCCTCGATCAGTCCCAGGCGAAGGTCCTTGGGCGCGTATTCCACGCCGTAGTAGTACTGCGCAATCTTCCCCTTGGGCGTCAGCACCATGATTGCGGTCGTGTGGGCGAACTGGTTTGTCTTGGCATCGTATTCGTACTGAAAGCCTGCGGACTTCGTGAGCGCGGCGATTGCGTCCTGCTGCCCGGTAAGGAAATGCCAACCCTGCTCGGCGCCTTTGCGTCCGTAGCGCTCCAGGTATTGCTTTTTCTTTTCTGCGGCGATTTGCGGGGTTTCTCGCGGATCGAAACTCACTGTGATGACCTCGAACTCCCGGCCCAAATCGAACCTCAGCACCCTAAGCGTGCTGGTCAGTCCGCTCAACACTTCACCGCACAGCATCGGGCAGTTGTAGTAGACCAGGTTCAGGATCATCGGCCTTTTGCCGAAGTAGTCGCCCAGGCGAACCGTTTTCCCGGACTCATCACGAAAAGTCAGGTTTTGTGGGATCTGTTCGCTCAAGTGCTGCTCGATCCCCACATTAGCGAGGCCTGGCGGGCGCTGGTTGGCGGGCGGCGCCATGATCCCGCCGCCTTGCATGCCCTGGCCCCAAGCCGAAGCTGCGAGCAGGAGGACGAATGTTCCCAAGAAAACCGAGTTTGACAGCTTCGCTGTACCGAACACTGTTTCTTCCTCCCCGGCGTGATTGCCGAACTTTCACTTCGTTTGAGCAGTACTCTTCCCCGGCGGTTTGGACTTAGGTTGCGATGCGCTG
>QIAR01000385.1 GCA_003225595.1 Acidobacteriota bacterium
AGTTGTTGCGTCTGTTTTTTCCCACGAATGAAAGGCAGAAGCTCGTGCAGGATGTACCGCTCGTACTGCAGGTGTCGCAGCACTCGTACTCGCGGATGCACGCCCTTGTTGTACCAGCTCTCCGAATCCACGGAATCCGGACAGAACACCTGCAACTCGCCGCGCTCGATCTTCCGACCTAGCACGCCGATCATGCCACGATCTTCATATTCAAAGAACTTGCCCCTCGACGTGGGGAAGACGAGCAGCGGAGTGCCGGCGTGCCCGAAGACCAGCATCTCCATATCGCGGTGCAGTTCCTGACTGTATTCCTTGTGGTATTCGCGAATCATTCTTAGACAAGCTGGGCGCGGAGTATCTTACCCGACCCTTACGAATCTTGGATAGGAGAGTAATCTTGCATTGGAAAATTCCGAGTGCGCCGCCCCAACCAGCATTGGCCATGTAGGGACAGACGCCCTCGTCTGTCCACCCGAGCCCCGCTAGGCAGCGTCTCAGCACTGGCGATACGTCAATACCAATGTGCCGTCCCGCCTCATCCGACTCCGCACGACAATCGTTTGCGCTATCCTTTCACCCTCTGATGAACACACTCACCGAAGACGATGTTCGACGTCTCCTCAACCCCGAGCGCGTCATCATCGCCCTCGAGGATGCCTTCCGCCGCCGTTATCCGGCCACGCTGATGCCCGTCCGCACCCAGATGAATCTGGCGAATGGCGTCTTTATCATCATGCCCTGTTACGACCGCGAAGGCCGCGGGCTGGGCATGAAACTCGTAATGGTTTCCGACAATTCGTCCAACCCCGACCAGAAACTTCACGCCACCTATCTTCTTCTCGACCCCGAAACCGGTCAGCCGAAACATCTAATTTCCGCGACCTACCTCACCGAACTCCGCACCGCAGCCGTTTCAGCAGTGGCCACAAAATTTCTCGCCCGCGAGGATGCCAAGGTACTCGGCATTTTCGGTGCCGGGCGGCAGGCGCGCGCTCACCTCCAAGTGCTTCGTCTTGTGAAGAATTTCGAACACTTCCTGATCTCCGGATTGGATCCTGGCCGCAGCCGTGAATTTGCCCAGCAGATGGCGGAGGAACTCGGCGGCAAAGTGGAATCCGTCTATTCGCGAACTTGCGCCGCGGAATCGGATGTCCTCTGCACCTGCACCACGTCAAAGACGCCACTCTTCGATGGTCACCTGCTGCGGCCCGGCACCCACGTCAATGCGATCGGCGCATTTCAGCCGCACACGCGTGAAGTGGACGACACCACTGTTCAACGAGCGCGAGTGATCGTTGACACTTACGAGGGCGCGCTCGCCGAAGCCGGCGACCTGCTCATTCCCATCAGCAACGGCCTCATCACCCGCAAACACATCATCGCTGATCTGCACGAATTGGTGAGCGGGAAGAAAGCCGGCCGCACAAAAGCGACTGATATCACCCTTTTCAAAAGCGTGGGTTGCGCACTGGAGGATCTGGTCACTGCCGAACTCTTGCAGCAGGAGGCGAATTAATTGGCTCTAGACGACTTCAGTAAGTGGGTCGTGCAACGGGCAAACCATTGAAGTGACCGGACGTGCTCGTGGGCGTTCGTTCCGCAGCGGACCGGTTCTGAGCGGATGGTCACCAACTGGAAACTGGAGTGTGGACGACAACTTCAGAGTCGCCCGTTACTCGGGAAGAACAGCGAAGTTTCGGCAAATGACACAGCTACACGGGAAGGACGTGCTTTAACACCCACTCGATCAAAGATCGTTTCCGAGACTGACCCCCCGAATTACTGCAGCTTCGCGTACTCCGCCTTGGCTTCCTTCAGGATGGGGATGTCGGGATCGGCGTCTTTCCAGAGGGTGAGGAAGTCCTGGTACGCAGTGTGGGCTTTTGCGGGATCTCCTTGCATCGCGTATGAGCGCGCCAAGCCAAGCCGCGCCAGCGCACCCAGCGGGAAGTTTCTCACCGCGCCCCAGTGATCGACAAATTTCTGATATTCCACCGCCGCCTCTTTGCCTCGATGCAGCCGCAAATAGGCTTCGCCTCTTACATAGGCGGGATGGAGGGGTGCAGCCCATTCGGCCGTGAATAAGACGGCTCCGAGCTCGTATGAGGCCGCTGCCTGGAGAAGCTTGATGGCTTCGGTAGGGTTGTTGTGATTAAGTTCAATGGCAGCGCGAATGGTGGGGAGCCAATATCCATTGATAAGCGTGTCGAGCGGGTAGCGTCGAGCCAAATCGTTGCTCATTTTCTGAGCTTGCGCGGCATCCCCGCCTTGCGCCAGCACTAGAGCCGCCAGAGTCTGCACGTCCCGGTTTGAGGCTAAGGCCAGGGCGGTTGCGGCTCCGCGCCGGGCCACTTGCCAATTGCCGAACTCTGCTTCCCGTAAGGCCTCGTTCATTTGCCACAGGGCCGCGGTTTCTTTCTTCCCGGCGCGCTGGGCCGATTCCATTGCCTGGCGGGAGAATTCCCGGGCCTCGCCAAGACGTCCGTGGAATGCTTCGGTGTCAGCCTGCTCGGCGAGAAGGATGTCCTCGATTCCCACTTTGCCGTTAGCCCAGTCCACCTGCCTACGCATCTCCGCGGCATCCCCTTGGGCCGCCGCAACCCCATGCAGATAAACATGCGTGTCCGGGTAATCGCGCTTGCTCTCCAGCATCTTCTGATATGTAGCCCTGGCGTCATCGAGACGATTCAGGTTTGTATAAATGGCCACAAGATTTGTGGAAGCTACGTAGTTGTCCGGGTCTCGACGCAGGGCCTCGAGCGTTGCGGCGACGGCCTTCTCATATTGCCCCAGACACGCGTAACCCACCGCCACGTTCACAAGGGCGTCGCTCCGCGGATAGGTTTGTGCCCACAGCTCAGAGACCTGATTGGCCTTTTCCCAGTCTCCGGTAACAAAGTTATAATAGTTAGATTCAATATAGAATCTCTCCCGCTCGCTCACCCGGTCGCGCAAGTCATAGGCTCTCTTCATGCTCTCCGCCGACAGGCTGGGTTCCTGGAGATTTATATACAAGGTCGCTAGAGAGGCATGCGCCATGGCGAAGTTAGGGTCGAGTTCTATGGCGCGCCTGAGGAAAGGAATAGCTGCACGATCGCCTTTCTCAGACCGGGCGATTTCTGCTGCTGACAAAGCCTTCAGGGCGTCCAGCGAAGGCGTCGTAACCTGGTCGAGGGGAACGTCGAATCTCCGGATCGAACTTAGCGATTCGCCCAACTTTTGCCGCAGTTTCGTGGTTTCCTGGCCCAGCACCTTCAGCACTTGTTCCTTGGCTGCCGCCTGGACCTGCTCTTGGGCAAATACCTCCCCGGAATCGCAGTTCACCGCCTTCAATCCGATTACGTATTGGCTGCCGAGGCTGGAGATGGAGCCGGCCAGCATGGCCTTGCTGTTGCTGCGCACGCAAATCTCTCTCGCCACTTCCTGAGTGAGCCGCTCCCCGGAAGCGCGTCCCATCAGATTCAGGGTCTCGCTCACCCTCTCGTCCGGCAGCAGGTTGAGGAAAGGGGACTGGGAAAGCTGCACGGAGAGACCTTGCTTGAGCGTGTCATCGAAGACCGGGTCCCCGGTGGTGTTAACGAAGTCTGCCAGGACGATGGAGTCCTTTTCGGTGAGCGTTGTTGCGGAACGCGAGCGGAAATAGAGACCACCGGCCACCAAACCCACGACGATAAGTACGGCAGCGGGAACCAGAATCTTCGAGGGTTTCCTTCTAGCAGCTACAGGAACCTCAGTGACCTTCGCCTCACTCGATGACGGAGATGGAGTAAGAGTAGCAGAGGAACTTGATGCTCGTGCCGGTCGTGGCGCTGCCACTTGAGAGCCACTTTCCTGCGCAATCGGCACTGGCTCGGAACTGGCCGCTCCCACCCGTCCCGTCTCCGTCTCCCGCCTCAGACGCAGTAGATCGGCGCGCATCTCCGCTGCACTCTGATAACGCAGATTCCGGTCTTTCTCCAGAGCCTTGCTAATGATGTCTTCCAGCTTAGGAGGCAAGTCAGGATTCAGCCGTACCGGCGCTACGGGAGCCCGGTTCAGGATGGCCTCGAATATCAACCCTGCACTTTCGCCACGAAACGGCAATGCACCGGTCGCCATCTCGTACAGCACCGCACCGAAAGAGAACAGGTCCGTCCGTGTGTCCAACTCCTTGGCTCGCACCTGCTCCGGTGACATGTAAGCCACTGTGCCCAGCGTGCTTCCGGGACTCGTGAGATGTTCCTCAGCAAACGTCGTGGCAGTCTGAGTATTTTGCGCCGCTAACTGGCTCGCCGAACCAGTGGGAACCGTGACCTTCGCTAATCCGAAATCTAGAATCTTCGCGTGCCCACGCTTCGTGACGAAAATGTTTGCAGGCTTGATGTCGCGATGGACGATGCCTCCAGCGTGAGCGGCATCGAGCGCATCTGCTATCTCGATAGCCAGCGACAGCAGCATCTCGGTCTCTAGTGGCCGCCCCACGATGCGGTGCCTCAGAGTTACACCATCCAGAAACTCCATCGCGATGAACGCCCGGCCGTCGCGTTCGTCGATTTCGTAGATGGTGCAGATGTTGGGGTGATTTAGGGCGGAGGCTGCCTTCGCCTCACGCTGGAACCGGCTCAACGCTTGCGGATCTTTGGCGACATCATCAGGCAGGAACTTCAGGGCGACAAAGCGGCTCAGTTTGACATCCTCAGCCTTGTAAACCACACCCATCCCGCCACCGCCGAGCTTCTCGACGATGCGGTAGTGCGAGATGGTCTGCCCGATCATGGGTGTTGGTCGATCATGTTAGGAGTGAAGGTGGAGCAAGTCAACGCGAAGCTGGGTAAGTGTATGGCGACGGCAAAAGGCACCCCAGTACCCTCGGAGATGACACCTATGTACTCAGGAGTTAAATCGCTATACGGCACTAAGGCTGGATTGGTGGTGAAACGACGATTCTTCGACAGTTATGGGCGGCGCATTGCCGCAGTAGGGCTGGCACGATACGCAGGACCGATCCCGCAGTTTTTCGATTTCAGGCCAACAGAAAATGCTTCAACACGCCAAATGTGCTAGAGCATTCTCTTGAGAACCGCGAGACTGTTGAGTGCGTCTCTCAGTTCGCGATGCTCCTTAGAGTTTGCGATCGGCAATCCCCGTAAGCGTTGGTGGATAGCCTTCTCCGCCACGTCGATGCTCGCTGGCAACTTGTCCCGGTCGAATTCCATTACCGCCGCTCTATAAACGTCGAGCCAATCCCTGCCATTCTGGCTCACCGACTGAGTCTCCGCGCACAACCATTCCATCTAGGAATCTGCATCTGGCGTACAAGCAAATAAGCACCTGGTTGCGTACAGTTGAGCAGTAAATAGCGGAGATTAAAAGTTACTGCAGTAATGACAAGCCCGCTTCGGGGTAGGCCACGAGGAGACCATAAATCGGGCCGTCCAGCGTCGCTGGTGTAATGGCGATGTTACGACAATGGATGTTCAGGTCACGAGTCATTGCCCCAGGTTCGCGCCTCGGTTTTGGGCGCTAACCTGGGCGAAGGAAAATCCGAGGCACTCCTCCGCGCGCCTTCTGTTCCCGGTCTCGCGCTGTCCACTCCGACTCGATCTCTACGATCCTACCCGAAACGCATAATGTCGG
>QIAR01000386.1 GCA_003225595.1 Acidobacteriota bacterium
TCATTCGCCAACTTCTTGCACGTCTCAATGGCCTGGTCGTACTGCCGTGCGTAGACGGTGAACTGCTCCCACCGTCCGTGTGATGATCTGCGACAAGGGATCGAGCTGGTGAGCGCGATTGGCTTCAGCAATGGCCTCCTGTCCTCTGCCACCCATCGAGCCAATATCTTCTGCGTACCACTGGTCCGCCGTTGCATCGTTGGGATCGAGTTCGAAGGCCTTCCGGTACTCGGCCTCTCCCCCGGAAAAATTCCAGTCCTAATCCATCTCATTGGTGCCCAGGACAGCATGGGGATGGGCCAATGACGCGTCCAACTCCAGGGCCCTGCGGGTGGCGGCATTCGACTTCGGAAAGGCCTCGCTGGGATTGCCACTAAAGCTAGGCAACACCCCATAGGCATCGGCCAGGCCGGAGTATGCCAGAGCATAGCCGGGGTCTCTGGCGATGGCTTGATTGAAATAGGAGATTGCGGTGTTGATGTCCGAAGCCATTCGTTTGTTCCAATAGTAACGGCCCTTCAAATACAGCTCGTAGGCCTCTGGATCCTTTGTGCCTTGTTTGGTGACCTGCTGTTTTTCTGAGCCACTGAGCCTGGAACGTAACTTCTCTGCGATGTCGCCCGCGATTTGCTGTTGCAATGAGATAATATCGGCACTCTTGCGGCTGTACTGCGCACCCCAAAGTTCCGTATTGTTGCGAATGTTGGGGAGTTCGGCACTCACCTGAATCGTATCCCCACGCTGCGTCACACGCCCCGTCACCAGCGCGCTGACGCCCAGATCATTCCCGGCTTTTTGCGATATTCGCTGTTCGGGTCTGCTGTCACGTTGGCGAAGGGCAGCACTGCCAGGGACTCAATCTTCTGGGCCGCCCAGTTGCAATAGGTGACGTGCTCCCTTGAGTACGTGTCCGACAAAGCGTTGCTGCTTCTCATTCAGCGGGCCAGCGGTCTCGTCAGTGAGCAATTGAGAGAAACCGATGATAGCGTTCATCGGCGTGCGCAGTTCGTGGCTCATACTCGCTAGAAAGGCACTCTTGAGCCTTGTGGCTTGCTCCGCTTCCCGAGGACGTAACTCCAGTTCGCGGTTCTGCTCCTCGATCTGTGTCTTGCGGCCCAGCTCCTCGACTTTCCGGGCCAGTTTCTCTTCCATCTGCTTGCGTTGTTCCCGCAGGCGTTTTTCCTGTAGGGCTCTCCGGACCGATTCGGGCAGGCGGGCGAGGCTGTCTTTCAGGACATAATCCGTAGCCCCTTGCTTGATGCACTCCACTGCTTTCTCTTCGCCAAGGGATCCTGTCACAAGGATTAGAGGGATGTCCAAGCCTTCACTGCGCAGTATTGCGAGCGCGTTCACACCTCTCCATTGGGGAAGGTTGTAGTCGGCGAGAATGATGTCGTAGTGATTTGCTCGTACCCGCTGAGTGAATTCGTCAGCGGTCTGAGCCATCTCGCTAGCGACGCTCAACCCGTCCTGCTGCAATCTGCGCAATACAAGTTCCGCGTCGGCCGGATTGTCCTCGACCAACAAGACCCGCAGTGCGATCGTGCCTGGGTCGCAGTCCGGTAGGATGGGATTTCTTGCTAGTGGAAGGACTGATGAGTCCTCCCGTGCTGGCGTGGATACGAGCCTTGTCTTTTCGTTCCGGGCTCCGGCGCCTATTCCGCATCAATCCAAGAATTGACTGAAGTAATCCTGGTCCCTTGCCGATTCAGGACGTAGCGACTGAAACCATCGTATGTCTCGAAAAGATGAGATGTGTAAGACAGATTACCGGACCTGCATCGCGGGGCCGGGGGAACAACTCTCCGTGAAGCCCGGAGACATTGAAGTTGGCCTAAAGATCAGGGGCTCCGCCTCTAAGTTTGCGGGGAATCCTTGCGGGGTACTAGGACTCTAGCCATGCCCGTCGATCTTATTGAACAGCCCGGCCGGCAGGATACTCGCCCAGAGGACTGGCTCGTCGGCGGCGGGGAGATGGGCAAGCTGATCCGGTCGATGGACTGGTCGAAGACCCCGCTGGGCCCCATCGAATCATGGCCTCAGAGCCTGCGCACAACCGTCAGCCTCTGCCTCGCCTCGAACTTCCCCATTTCGCTGGCGTGGGGACCCAAGCATGTGCAGATCTATAACGACGGCTATTGGCCGATCTGCGGTGAAAAGCATCCCCACTCCATGGGTCAGGACTTCAGCGAGTGCTGGGCTTCACCGTGGCCGGTAATCGGGGAAGCGTTTACGCGCGCTCTCGCGGGTGAAACATCCTTTCTTGAAAATCAGCGGATGTTCCTCGACCGCAACGGATACCTCGAGGAGACATTCTTTACCTTCTCGTTTAGCCCCATCCGCGACGAGACGGGTGTTGCAGGTCTCTTTCATCCTGTTACTGAGACGACCGCCCGAATGTTGAGCGAGCGGCGGACGCGCGCCCTTCGCGACCTAGCAGCCCGTGCCGGTAAGGCACAGACGATGGAGGAAGCTTGCACACTCGCCGCGCAGACACTCTCGGAGTACCAACTGGATCTTCCTTTCGTTCTTTTCTACTTATTCGACGCTCGCGGCAAAGAAGCTCGACTGATCGCCAGCACCGCGTTACCGCAGGGAAGCGTCGCGAGTCCGGCGGTCGTGGACTTAGGCGTGCCGCAAAAGTCGACTTGGCCCTTGGCGGAGGTGGCACGCTCGGGGGCGCAACATGTTGACGACGTGGAAACGCGATTTGGCCATCTCTCGTGCGGCGAATATCCAGAATCCCAAAAAGAGGCCCTGGCACTGCCGATCACGCCTCCCGGTTGCGAACGACCTTGGAGTTCTCGTGGCCGGTGTCAGCTCCCGGTTAGCCTTGAATGAAACTTATCGCGCCTTCTACGATTTGCTGGCAGCGGGGGTGACCACCGCCGTGGCCAACGCACGCGCCTACGAGGAGGAGCGCAAGCGGGCCGAAGCCCTGGCGGAGATTGATCGAGCGAAAACAGCATTTTTCTCAAATGTTAGCCATGAGTTTCGCACCCCACTCACCCTGATGCTGGGACCACTGGAGGACGAACTGGCCGAACGCGAAAGCCCTCTTCCGGCGACCCGTCGCGAGCGGCTGGAGACGGCCCACCGCAACAGCCTGCGGCTCTTGAAGCTGGTCAACACCCTGCTGGACTTCTCCCGCATCGAGGCGGGCCGCGTTCAGGCCAGCTACGAGCCGACTGATCTGGCCGCCCAAGGCCGCGCCCGTCTACTATCCCGGTGGGATGCGTAATCAACTGAGAGACCCAAGTATGATTATGAAATCGCTCTTGTCTGAAGACTAGGAATGTGCTCGGCATGTTGAGGTAAACGCATGGGAGTGGCAATCAAAGCGAAGCAGGAATGCCGCTGGGATCTGGTCAGTTTGGGTGAGGTCATGCTCCGGTTCGACCCTGGCGACAGGCGCATTTCGACGACGCGATCCTTTGAAGTGTGCGAAGGCGGCGGAGAATACAACGTCGCCCGCGGACTGAAGCGCTGCTTCGGCCTGGATACTGCCATTGTCACCGCGTTCACTAATGATCCAGTGGGTAGGCTGCTTCAGGATCTTATCTATCAGGGCGGCGTGGACCAGTCACTCGTGCGCTGGGTCGAGCACGACGGTGTCGGTCGTGCGGCCCGAAACGGTCTTAATTTCACCGAGCGAGGCTTCGGCGTCCGGCCGGCCGTAGGCTGTTACGATCGCGGACACACGGCAGTCTCGCAACTTAAGCCAGGCGATATGGATTGGGATGAGATCTTTGGAAAGCATGGCGCGCGGTGGTTGCACACGGGTGGTATCTTCTGCGCCCTTTCGCCGACGACCCCCGAGGTGGCGTTGGAGGCCATGCAAGGTGCAAAGCGCTACGGCACGATCGTTTCGTATGACCTGAACTACCGCGCATCCTTGTGGAAATCTATGGGCGGCAAGAAACAGGCTCAGGAGGTCAACCGCCGCATCGCACCATACGTGAATGTGATGCTGGGCAATGAGGAGGACTTCTCGACAGCGCTCGGCTACGATGTCCCTGGGATGGATAAGCATCTTTCGAAATTCGAAGTGGATGGGTTCAAGCAGATGATCGCAAAGGTCGTGAAGGACTATCCCTTCCAAGCGGTTGCGACAACGTTGCGGAAAGCCAAGACTGCTACCCAGAACGATTGGGGCGCGATCTGCTATTGCGACGGCAAGTTCTACCAGGCAAAAAATCGCGAAAATCTTGAAATTTTTGATCGCGTGGGCGGAGGCGATTCGTTTGCTTCCGGCCTGATCTACGGCTTGCTGTCTGGTCAGGATGCGCAGTGGGCTGTGGAATGCGGCGCCGCTCACGGCGCACTAGCCATGACCACGCCAGGAGACACCGCCATGGTGACCTTGCAGGAAGTCATACAGGTGATGGAAGGAGTTGGGGCGCGCATCGCACGCTGACCAACTGATCCTGCGCAGCAGGTAAGGCGGTTATAGCCGCCCTACAGTTACCGCCTCGGTCTGCTCTGTCCGAGCTTACTGAATGCACCAGGTACCAAGAAGTGGCCGATGTCTTATTGTTGACGCCGCTGGCCACAAACCCCGATCCACCAACAGCAAATGGCCGGTTACGAAGCTGGCGGCATCAGAAGCAAGGAAAACTCCCGCGCCTGCAAGCTCATCGAGCTGTCCGAACCGCCGCATGGGAGTGCGCCAGCCTCATTCTCTGTTCTCTTACTGACTAAGCTCTTGAAGCCACTGCAAGAGACGGGCGGACTGAGGTCCTTTGGAAAAAGGCTCGCGCTTTGTGCACATTTGTTTACAATAGGGGGCTTTGCATATCTTTCACCCGGGGAGGATTGCCAAGGCCTTAGTCTCGGGACTTATA
>QIAR01000387.1 GCA_003225595.1 Acidobacteriota bacterium
TCATCGTCTGTGATCAGCCGACTGGCGACCCCTTGTTGACCTCCACTCGGGTTTCAAATTTCTGGGCGATTGCCAGGGCACGCGAGACCAGACACAACGCCTTGGCCTTCTGCAACAGTTCGAGTGCGCGTTCCCGTTCCTGTTCGCGAGAGATTGTCAGTTGAGGGCGGATAACTATTTCGCTGAAGTTGTAGCCTGAGTCCGCCCTGTTCACGACGGCTTCCGCTTCTACTCCGAGATCGGTGTATTCGAACTTTGCGTATCTCGCGATCGTATGGAATGTGGCCGTAAAGCAACTCGCGACTGCACACAGTAATAAATCCTCAGGTGTCCACCTGCCTTCGAGACCGCCGAACTCGGGCGGTGCGGTGAAGTGGATTGCGTTGGCGCAGAATCGGCTTTAGCGATGCCGGTTCGGCCAGAAGTCCACCAAGCCACGACGTGATATCTGTGCTCTTCTTGCATTGTGTTAGCCCCATTTATAGTCATTGCCCGCCTGGATTGACCGTTTTGCCTCAGCATGAGTGGGCGCGTCGGTTAAGTGGCATCCGGTACATAGAACGCGAGACCTGAATGCTGGCCATCCGGCCGAAAGCTTGCCCGCTTTTCTTGCAGCCTCTTAATCGTGTTAAGCAGCCACTTGCGGAGCAGAACCTTGGTATCTTTCATGTTTCCCCAGCGATATAAGGTTTCTACGGTCTCTCCCACCTTGTTCAAAGGTATGTGCCGGCACGGAGCCTTTTCACCAAAATGGCGCAGCGGAACAAATTGCATGAGCACGCATTCGCTGCAAGGACGGGAAGGCACCCTGTCGGTAAAATTGGGGCAAGTGGGAGAATCTACAAAGATTAGCGGCACCCTCCAAGAAGTTGCCGGCGAAGGATCATACCAACCACTTTCTAAGAAGCTCAGTTCCCGTTCCAGTACCTGCACAACATCGCGTTTGTCGTTTGCCATAATGGCCTCCCGGGCGGTCTGTCATGAATTCTGTCCGAGTAAGCCGGTCTAAAACAGTGCCGGAAATCACTGTTCGTGATAGCAATCACAGGTGTTACAATCTGCCCGGATAACTGAGTGCCAAATGCGGGCCCCTTACGGTTTAAACATCATCGACAATTGCCTGACCTGTCAGGTGCGCGAGGAACATCTTTTCTGTAATCTGTCTCGGCCTGCCGTGCAGAAGCTCAATGAAATCAAGTCCACCGCGGTCTATCCGAAATCGGCAATGTTGTTTATCGAGAGCCAGCAGCCTCGCGGAGTGTTTGTGCTCTGTACGGGAAAGGCAAAACTTTCCACTTCGTCCAGTGACGGCAAGACCATCATTCTCAAGATCTCGGAACCGGGCGATGTCCTCGGTCTTAACGCCACGATTTCTAATCGACCCTACGAGGCAACCGCCGAGATGGTGGAGCCCGGCCAGGCAAATTTCATCGCGCGAGACGCGTTGCTGCAATTTCTGCGCGAACACGGAGAAGTTGCATTGCGCGTTGCAGAACAGCTCAGCCGCAACTACTACTCGGCCTACGAAGAAATCCGCACGCTAGGACTCTCAAATTCACCCTCAGAAAAATTCGCGAAGCTGCTGCTCGCTTGGTCCGGCGACGCAGCGCATTCCGCCGATCTTCCACACGTGAAACTGACGCTTACGCACGAGGAAATCGCAGAGATGATTGGCACCACGCGCGAGACCGTGAGCCGCCTATTCTCGGAATTCAAGAAGAAGCAATTGCTGCAGGTGAAGGGATCCACCCTGATCATCCGTAACAAACTTGCACTGGAAAGAATGGTGCATTCCTAGTGTCTGCCCAAGGAACCCTGCCTCACGTTGCGCCAGGACGGCGAGCTTTCTGCCACGCGCTACGCCACTTGCCCGCGCTTCTGCTCGATCTCACTGATCCGCTCCCGTAGCCAGCGGCTTAGGGCCTCTTCCATCTCTCCTTGTGTGCCGCAACGGTAGAAGTAGTCGACTGTCTGACTCTTCTCGTTGATTGGAATGAAGCGGCACGGCGCGCTCTCTTTGCGTGCCTCCGCGGGAATAAACTCCATCAGCGGGCATTCGCTGCATGGATGTGGCCGGGCTGGATCGTTGAAGTTCAAGCAACTCGGAGAATCCTCAAAAATGTACGTTGGACGCCAGGGGTTTCGCGGCGAGCGCCCATAGCCGCCGTCTTCCAAGAATTTCAGCTCGAACTTGAGGACCTCCAAGATATCGCGGTCGTCTTGTGCCATACCACGTGCCATACAGAATCTGATTGCCATTGCTACCTCCCACCGCCTAGGTTCGCAAAGACGCCGCTTGGGCTGCCATGGCCGGCATCACGGGTCCATGTGATCAAGATCACAGCCCGGGGGCTGGACAGCGACACGCGCTTCCCTGTGATCGCAATCACAGGCTAGGGTATGAGCCCGCACAGCGTTTCGACTGATCCGGTCCTAGCATCGCAGACATGTCATGCACGTGTGCAAGTCGCGGATTATGCCGCGCGGACGGCCGTAGTGTTTCGCACCATAGCACCTCGCAAGGCAGTGCCGAAGAGGCACCGATGTCGCCCTTCAAGTCCCGCGATTTTGAGGACCGTCCCCTGCTGGTCATCTGGGAGATGACCCAGGCCTGCGACCTGCGCTGCGTGCATTGCCGAGCCAGCGCTCAGCCGCAGCGCCATCCTTTGGAGCTCTCCAGCGCCGAGGCTTTTAATCTTATCGACCAGGTAGCCGCCATGCGCGTGCCTCTCTTCGTGCTCACGGGAGGCGATCCGCTCAAGCGGCCCGACCTGTATGCCGTCGTCCAGTATGCTCACCGGCGCTTGGTACGGACCTCGTTGACCCCGAGCGCTACGCCCCTGCTTACCCGTGACGCGGTGTTCCAGTTAAAGGAGAGTGGCTTGATGCGGCTGGCGCTAAGCTTGGACGGCTCCAAGGCTGAATTGCATGATGGTTTCCGCGGCGTTCGCGGCTCCTATCGACGCACCTTGGACGCGGTAGGGTGGTCTCACGAAGCAGGCCTCCCCGTTCAAGTGAACACCACGGTAACACGGCGCAATTTTCACGATCTGGACAACATGGTCGAGCTGCTGCTGACTTCCCTCAATGTGGTGTTATGGAGCGTCTTTTTCCTGGTGCCTACCGGGCGGGGACAGGTCGCGGACCTGCTTTCGCCGGAGGAACATGAGACGGTCTTCGCCAAGCTGTACAAGGCCTCCAAGTGTGTCCGTTTCCACATCAAGACCACCGAGGGGCAGCACTATCGGCGCTACGTCCTGCAGCAGCGGGCCAACGACCCGCAGGCCAAGATGGGAATAGCGGATCTGATCGCCCACGCGCCCAAAGGTGTGAATGATGGCAAAGGGTTCGTCTTCATCAGCCACACCGGCGAGGTTTACCCCAGTGGCTTCTTGCCGCTTTCGGCCGGGAACATCATCAGGAAGCCGCTGGCTGACATCTACCGCAAATCGACTTTGTTCGTTTCCCTACGCGACAGATCGAAACTAAAGGGCAAGTGTGGACGTTGCGAGTTCAACGATGTGTGCGGAGGCTCGCGGGCGCGCGCCTTTGCTCTCACCGGCGACCCCCTAGCGGAAGAACCCTGTTGCGCTTACATCCCGCCATCCCAAGGGACGAACTCCGTCAATTCTCTTTAGGAGAGAACTTTATCCACGAATTGGCGATTCCTCGCGTATTTCAGAAGACTGCGTGCCTTCAGTTGCGAGCGCGCGGAACAAAAGGCTCATGGAATTCTGGCCTGCCTCCAAACGTAGCCAGACGTACACACCACAAGCCACGGCACGGACGGCTTCCGCCCCGAGCTTGAGCACATAGCTGCGGGTGATGCGGGCCATCTCCGCAGCGTCGGCCAGGCGTTCAAAAACCAGCTCCGATGGGTGCGGCTTCAGCCGTATCCGTTCTAGAACACTCTTTAGGGCCCTACGCCCTACCAGGCACGGCTGGGTACGGCAATCGAGCATCTGCTCGATGGCATAAAGCACCGTGTATTCAATTTTCTCGCAAAACCCAACGTAGAGAACCCGCATGCCCTTGACATAGTGCACCGGCATCATCTGGAAAAATTCCATCATGCATACTGGTAACATCCGGGCACAACTGGGCTCAGCCTCAGCACTGAGCGCGAACACCGGACAGCCCCACTGCAGGGCCAAAGCGGAAGTGACCTGCTGTTCGGTGGCAAAGCCAAGTTCCTCGAGCCAATATCCGATTTTGTAGCGTCCTGCCGAGCGTTGTGCCCGTAACGCCGAGAGCAACTGTTCCTGAGTAAGCTGTCCACGCGAGAGCATCAGCAGGGCGAGCGGGATGCGGTGAGTTACGGAATTCTGCCGATCTATGGCGTTAGCCATCCGAGTGAAGATCTGCCGCGCTGCCATTTCGAAACATTGCGGAGTACAGTACCAGGCATCCCGCAGGCGAACCCCCATGTGTCTTCGCAACAGCCGACGCCACCCGGCTTGACCGGAAGCACAACCCGCATAATGGCAACGCGGAAATACCATCCTCCAGTTTTTCCAGAAGTGGTCGAGAGCCGTGAAGTTGCTGCGTGCGACCGACATTGTAGTCACGTTCCGATTACTTAGCCGGCTGCATCGAAA
>QIAR01000388.1 GCA_003225595.1 Acidobacteriota bacterium
AAACAGCCGTTCTCTGCAAACAGAGTTTTCCCGTCAACAGCCGCTTTCTGCACACAGAGGTTGTTCGCAAACAGGGGTTGTTCGCAGTCTGCTAATGTAGTGTCCCGCAACTTCGCCGCATAAAGGCCGGCGCGGTCACCTTGAGCGAAAGCGAAGGACCCCATGCATTACAAATCAACTGCATAGATCGTTCGTGGTCTGGAGGCCACTGAGGATGACAGCCTCCGAGATACGAAGCGAATTAACGGGACACGACACTAGGTCAGAGACCTGGGCCCATGCGGCTGAGGCCGGCTCCTACAATGAGTGGGAACGAGAAAACTTCAAGCTTCGTCCGCTGCGCCTGGGCACGCAACGAACTGTCTATCCGATACCATGATCGGGAATGGGGCGTGCCCGCACACCGCGACCGAACGCTTTTCGAGTTGCTTGTCCTGGAAGGCGCCCAGGCCGGTCTAAGCTGGGACACCATTCTCAGGAAACGCGAAAATTACCGTGCGGCGTTTGACGGCTTCGACGTAACCCGCATTGCGCGCTATGACGGGCGCAAGGTCAGCCGACTCTTGAAGGATCCGGGAATCGTACGCAACCGGCTCAAGATTGAGTCAGCCGTGCAGAATGCGAAAGCTTTTCTCAAAGTGCAGGACGAGTTTGGCAGCTTCGACCGCTACATCTGGCAATTCGTGCGAGGAAAGCCAAAGATTAACGCCTGGCATTCGTCCAGGCAGATTCCGAACCGCACCCCGGAATCGGACGCAATGAGCCGCGACCTGAAGAACCGCGGGTTCATTTTTGTAGGCTCCACAATCTGCTACGCCTTTATGCAGGCTGTTGGCATGGTGAACGATCACCTGATCGCTTGCTTCCGGTACCACCAGGTAAGCGAATCTCGAGTTCGAGCTCGGTAGAGCGAAAAGACCTGCTATCAAAGAGAATTTTACTACTCCCCCAGAATACCTGGACTGAATCCTTGCCCGGTGTTGAATTTGCTCTGATCCTTACAGACTTTTGTGCTCCAGAAGAAGTATGATTCTCCAGTAGCAAACTGCAGGTCCGCTGCTTAGGGCCGCGCAGCATCTGGCAGGTCCGAAAAAATGTATTTCGAACAGTTTTATCTCGGCTGTCTGGCGCACGCTTCCTACATGCTTGGGTCGGGAGACGAAGCAGTGGTGGTGGATCCGCAGCGGGATGTAGATATTTACCTGAATGCTGCTGAGGAACAGAAATTAAGAATCCGCCATATTTTTGAAACCCATCTGCACGCCGATTTTGTTTCCGGTCACAAAGAATTGGCCGCCCGCACGGGTGCGAAGATCTATATCGGAACGAAAGCAGGCGCGACTTTCCCTCACGTCCCGGTGCAGGATCGCTTTGAACTGCATTTCGGGAAAGCTCGAATCATGGTGCTGGAGACTCCCGGCCATACATCCGAAAGCATTTGCCTGTTGGTCACAGACGAGGAGAAGTCATCTCGTCCGTGGGCGGTTCTGACCGGCGACACATTATTCATCGGCGATGTCGGACGCCCTGATCTCTCCAAGAATTTCAGCCCGCAACAGCTCGCCGGTATGCTCTACGACAGTCTTCATACGAAGCTGCTGGCCTTGGCCAATGACGTCGTGGTCTATCCCGCGCACGGGGCCGGATCTTTGTGCGGAAGAAATATGCGCGCTGAGAAGTCGTCAACGATTGGCACGGAGCGCTTGACCAACTACGCCCTCCAGATCAAGTCCCGGGAAGAATTCATCCAGCAGCTGACGACGAACTTGCCCGTGTGCCCCGATTATTTCCTGCGCGACGCGGAGATCAACCGGGAGGGTGCGGCTGCGCTGACTGATTTACCCGAGTTGCCGGCAATCCCGGCGATTGAATTGAAAAGTCTGATTGAACAGGCGGTCCCCGCGCTCGACGTGCGCCCGGGCGATCGCTTCTCCGCTGGATACGTGCCCGGGTCTATCAACATTGCACTTTCGGGACAATTTGCGACATGGGCAGCAACCATTCTCGGGTTGTCTTCACGTCCGGTGCTAATCGCCGATACGCCTGAGCAGCTTGAGGAAGCGCGCATGCGGCTGGCGCGAGTGGGTATCGAAGATCTGCGCGGCTTTCTGGCAGGTGGGAGCGGGGCCTGGCAGCAGGCCGGATTTGCTCTTGCCGAACTTGCCCAGATGACCGTAGAGGGATTGCAAGCACGCCTGCGCGAGAATGGGGTCCGCGTGCTCGATGTGCGCCGCGAAGCTGAGTGGCAGGCCGGTCACATCGCTGGCGCCCACTGGTGGCCTCTGGATAAATTCAACACCGCTCTTCCGCCGATCGAGAAGAGCACGCCGCTCGCAGTTCACTGCAAAAGCGGATACCGCAGCATGATCGCTTGCGGCCTGCTGAGGCGAGCCGGTCATCAGAACGTAGTCAACGTGATCGGTGGTTTCGATGCCTGGCAGCAGGCGCAACTACCTTTCGAGACTGGGACGGCTGTCGGAGTTTGAGAATTCGCCCCAGTTCGGATGTACAACTCCCGATCCCGCTAGAAGACTTTGTGGAACTTCGCGTTGAATGCGACCCCGCCGCCTTCGTCCCGAGATGCCGTTACCGACCAACGTCTGGTGATTTGATATTCCCCCTGCACAACTTCACGCTGGGCGTTGGTGACGTCTGTGGCAAATGTGAAGATGAAGTTCTTAGTCACCCGTTGTTGCAATGCCAAGCGCGCGGTGGGGTTAGAGTTGTTGCCCCCAATCAGCGGGTCAATTTGCAGACTGGAAATACCGGCCAGCTTCCCGATGCGACTGCTCACCTGGCCTGCCAGTCCTTGTGCCAGAACAGAATTCGCGTTCAAATTCGCGGGGGCAGCTTCCTCGGTGGTTTTTCCCAGAGCCAGCAAGTTGATAACGTCGACTGGCGGCAGCGGGGGATCGGAAGTATAGGTCGTCCTTAGGCGATCGATCGGCCCGACAAAGTTGAGGCTCAAATTGTACTGCTGGACCGTCGTCGTAAGCAGCAGGTTGACAACCGGCTCCGTCTGGTTAGGGTTGATGAAATCGATGATCCCGCGTTCCAGCTGATAGCGTTTTTTCATGAAAAAGATCTCGCCGCGGTTGAACGAGGTTCTGCCGATGATGACTGGGTTCGCGGCCGTCCCTACGACGCGCAGGTTGGCCTGACCCTGCAAACTTATTGTTGAACTGACCAGGTTAAGCTGGGAGGTAGTCTGTAGTGCGACGTTGAGTTTGAGGTTCTGGGCGAATCCCTGCCCCGAAGGCGGCGCGGAGTTGCCCGTAAACTGACCAGCAAAATCGGCAATATCAAAATCCTGAGTAAAGCCCAGGCTGTCGATCAGCACTCGGCCATCCAGGGTGGAACCTTCCGTCGTGCCACTCAGCACTAAGTTGCTGCTCAGAACGGCCCGCAAACCTTCCGGGTAGCGCAAGCGAACGCCCTTCGCATCGAGCGCAAT
>QIAR01000389.1 GCA_003225595.1 Acidobacteriota bacterium
TGTCTCTACCTCAGAGAAAGGGCCGGTGGGAAAGGTGGTCGCTGAGACTTGGAAGCGGATCTGGACGTTGCCAAAGTCAGAGCCCGGAGGGAATAGAGCGTATGTAGCTGACTTTGAGATCTATGATCAACGCGCAGCCGATCCGCAGAATTCGGAAGTCGATGTGTGCGTTGGCATCAAGTAATGATCGTCGATTGGAATCCAGCAGCCGCTGTGATCCCCGTTTGCGATTCTTCCTTGGCCTCTGTGGTTAGAGCTGCACCTTCCTCAGCCGCAGCGAATTCGTGATCACCGAGACCGAACTGAAGCTCATTGCCGCCGCCGCAATGATGGGGCTCAGCAACAACCCAAAGAATGGATACAGCATGCCCGCTGCAATCGGCACGCCTAGGGCGTTGTAGACGAAGGCAAAGAACAGGTTCTGGCGGATGTTGTGCATGGTGGCTCGGCTGAGCTTGCGCGCGCGCACGATTCCGCTGAGATCAGCTTTGATCAAGGTTACGCCGCCGCTCTCCATTGCAATGTCAGTGCCAGTGCCCATGGCAATTCCGACGTGAGCTTGCGCCAGCGCGGGCGCGTCGTTGATGCCATCGCCGGCCATGGCGACGATGTGTCCTTCCTTTTGCAGGCGCTGCACGATCTCCGACTTCTTGTCCGGCAATACTTCAGCTTCAAAATCGTCGATGCCCAGCTGACGGGCGACTGCTTCTGCAGTGGGGCGGCTATCGCCGGTGAGCATCACAATCCTAATGCCTTGCGACTTGAGCTCGTGGATGGCCTGGGCAGTCGATGGTTTGATCGGGTCAGCGATTCCGATCAGGCCGGACGGGGAACCATCGATAGCTACAAAGATTACTGTCTGCCCGGAGCGGCGGAGATCATCGGCTTTCTGGGAAAGTTCGCCAGAGGGTATACGAAGTTCTTCAAAAAGCTTTTCGTTCCCAGCGGCAACAGTCTTGCCCTGCACGTTTCCAACAACGCCCTTGCCCGGCAAATAACGAAAGCCACTAGCATCGACAAGCGGAAATCCATTCTCCTGCGCGGCCGAAACGATCGCGGCCCCCAGAGGGTGCTCACTTCCCCGCTCCAGACTTGCGACCAACCGGACCAGTTCGATGTCAGTCTGTCCCGGCAAAGTGGTAACAGACATAACTTCCGGCTTGCCCTCGGTGAGCGTGCCCGTCTTATCGACTACCAGCGTGTCCACTTTTTCCAGGATTTCGAGGGCTTCGGCATTCTTGATCAAAACACCGGCGGCAGCCCCGCGTCCTGTGCCCACCATGATGGCCATGGGGGTCGCGAGTCCCAGCGCACATGGACATGCAATGATCAGCACCGCCACCGCATTCACTAGCGCGTGGGCAAAGCGCGGCTCAGGCCCGAACAGTGCCCAAGCAATAAATGTAAGCACCGCGACCGCGATCACCGCCGGCACGAACCAGCCGGCCACGCGATCCGCCAGCCGCTGAATGGGAGCACGGCTGCGTTGTGCCTGGCTCACCAAGCGGACAATCTGCGCCAGCATGGTATCGCTGCCCACGCGCTCGGCCCGCATCACCAGCGATCCAGTGCGGTTCACCGTAGCGCCAATCACGCGGCTCCCTGCCGTTTTCTCTACCGGGATCGATTCACCGGTAATCATTGATTCGTCAACGGAACTGCTGCCTTCGAGCACGACACCATCCACAGGAACTTTCTCTCCTGGCCGAACCCGCAGGCGATCTCCTGGTTTCACTTGTTCCAGAGGGATGTCATGTTCGCTGCCGTCGTTCCGCAGCACACGAGCGGTCTTCGGGCTCAGGTCGAGCAGAGCGCGAATGGCGCTGCTGGTGCGGCTGCGGGCGCGCAGCTCCAGAACTTGTCCCAGCAACACGAGAGTAGTAATTGCCGCCGCGGCCTCGAAGTAAACATCCGGACGGTCCCCCATGGTGCGGAAGGATGCGGGAAAAATCTGCGGGAACAAGATCGCGACCAGGCTGTACCCGTAGGCCACGCCAGTGCCCATGGCGATCAGGGTGAACATATTTGTGCTGCGATTCACGATCGACGCCCAACCGCGCTGAAAGAAAGGCCATCCGCCCCAGAGCACAACGGGAGTCGCCAAGACCAACTCGATCCACGGCAGCCAACCGGCGGGAAGCGCGTGGCGCACGGGCATTCCTGGCAACATGTCAGCCATCGCCAGGACTAGCAGCGGAGCGGTCAGCACCACGCTAATCCCGAAGCGGCGGGTCATGTCACGCAGTTCTGGATTCTCCTCTTCCGCCGCCGTTACCGTTCGGAGCTCAAGCGCCATGCCGCAAATCGGGCACGCACCTGGTGCCGGACGCACGATCTCCGGGTGCATCGGGCAGGTGTATTCGAGCTTCGGCGCAGCAACAGCGCTCTCGGGTTCGAGCGCCATGCCACATTTCGGACACCGCCCCGGGCCGACCTGCCGTACCTCGAAGTCCATCGGGCAGACGAAGATGCGCTGATCGGGTCGCGGCTGAGTCCCTAATTTCTCCGTAGCCTTCGAGGGCGCGATCTCGACTACTGGGGTCCCGACGTGACGTGATGACCGGCGTGCGCTCAGGTAATCTTCCGGATTGGCGCGGAACTTCTCCCGGCAATGCGCGCTGCAGAAGTAGTACATTTTGCCGGCTTGTTCGAGCTTGAACTTGGCAGTGTCCGGGTTCACGTCCATACCGCACACTGGGTCAATAGCGGCTTCGGTTTGCTTGGTCTTCACCTTTTCTGAATCCATTCCACGAGTAGTTGTTTGTGCTTTCACCGAGCTCTGCCGGTGAACGCTAGAATTGCACGCTTATTAGATACGCGGGGCAGGCGAGTCGATTGTTGTATCTTTGGTTGAGACGAGAGGAAAAAATGACACAGTTGGATGTGGTTTACCGCTACCGTACGCCTCCGGGAAGGAAGGAAACGCGGGCGATTGACAGCATTCGCGAGGTATATGGGGTGCGGCGAATCCAATTCAATGAGAAAGAGCATACGGTGAAGGTGGAATTTGATGCTTCACGTTTGAGTGAGGAGGCGATCGCCAGTCTGCTGCGGCGTGCCGGACTGGATATCCTGGAAAAACTTACCTTGGCTTGACTCGGGGGAGGGCCAATGGGGAGGGGTCTTGTCGGCAACCAGTGAAATGCCAGATTAGCCTAAATGCAAAGGGGCGCTCAAGAAAACCTCTGGCCGAAGTTATTCTCTAGAGCGCCCCGTTGCGCGCCACTTCGTCTGCAACTTTTCATAGCACCTGCTTGACCAACCTGCAAGGCACTGAAAACACTAACCGGTAAAATACCGTACTTTGTAGGAATTGCCAGCTATGGGGAAAGAATTACGTTTGTCGATGCTGTCGCAAAGACCATGCCAAAGATATTGAAATTGCAGGGTTTGTTGTTGAAATCAAAAGAATTCTGAGGGTACGGCATCCGCTCTCGACTCGTAAAATTGGCCGGTTTCTTTAAGGGAAGGGGATAGACGGAATATCGGCGCTTTAGCCGATGTGTCGGCACCTCAATTCAAGGGTGCCGACTTCGGATATTCTTGACCTGCGCTTGCAGCGATTCGCAAAAGGAAAGTTTCTCGCTAGTGTTGATTATGCTGCCGAAAACACCCCAAAACTCTGCTGGATAGCATTCTAGAGGCGAGCAAATCTCACCTGTCGATATCTCCCACTGCTTGTCGTGCGTCTCAGACAACCGCCTGCGGGTGGTGTCCTAATTTCATAAACCACAAAGGCCACGAAGTTACACGAAGGGGCACCTTTGACGGGTTCCCTCCTATTCCGTTGTGTCCTTCGTGGTTAAATTCGGACACTACCCACCTGCGAGCGCAATTGTCTGGAGAATCGAATTCATGTATTCTTGCGTGGAGAATTGCGTGCGCCTAGGCAAGCTGCGTAATTGCCGAAGACCTAGTCTGCGGCTTTCTTTAGCTGTCCTCCCTAAGCACCTCAAAAAGCGCCCTTAGCTCAGTTGGATAGAGCGTCTGGCTACGAACCAGAAGGTCGGGAGTTCGAATCTCTCAGGGCGCGCCATTTTTCAAGAAGTTACCGCTCCGGGTTCGAACGATCCATGTCGATTGTCCGTGAATTGTCCGTGTTCTAATTGCAGGCAAGGAGAGCCCCCGGACAATGCCCGGGGGCTTTGACGCAGCATTTATTTTGACGCGGCTACGACCATCTCGACAACGTTCTCTTGGGTCGTCCGAAGGTAGTGCTGAGTCCCCTCCACGGCTTGGCGTATGTCGGCTTCGTTGACGATGTTGTACCGGTCAAATATTGAGCGTGTTTTGTGTCCGCTGATCTGCATAGCGACTCTTTCAGGCACTCCCGCTCTGATCATGTTTCTGACAGCCGTACGGCGAAAATCACGAAACAGGCGCTTCACTCCCGCCTTTCGGCAGGCTGTCGCCCAAGCCTTACGAAAATCGCCAATCCGTCGGCCATCACGATGGAAAACCAGAGATGATAATGTGACACCGTGCGCAGTTTCGATCCTGCGAGCGGCGCGTCGACGCTCCACTACCACGCCTCGCAGGCTTGGCGTATTCTGCGGCAGTTGGGATGGAGCTGTCAGCGTCCCACCGGGCGCGCCCTGGAGCGGGATGCAGAGAAGATCCGGCGGTGGAAGCAGAAGCGCTGGCCGGAGATTAAA
>QIAR01000390.1 GCA_003225595.1 Acidobacteriota bacterium
CAGTGGGAACACGGCTGGCGGATCAATCGCAGTCGGCACCATCGGGTTCCAAGGCAGTGATCCGACCGCCGGCGGTCTCAACTGGGACCCCGCCATTACGGGCGTGCCCGGGACCGTCTTCCCCACCACCCCGCTTAATTGCTTCGCGAATCCTTGCACGATTCTGGGAATGGATCCCAATCTAAAGAGTCCATATGTGTGGAACTGGACTTTGAACATCCAGCACGCCCTCGGCAATAACTTGTCGGCGGAGGTCGCTTATGTCGGTGACCATGGTTCGAAGTTAGTCGGCATCCATGACATCAATCAACCCCCGACGGGAGCGGGATGGACCCCAGCGGTCATTGCAACCTGCCTGAGCTCCGCCTTCACTAACTGCGCGGCCGATGGCGGCGCCGAGCAGACAGCGCGACCCTTCAACGCGACGTTCCCCTTCCTCGCCCAGATTTACCAGATGGGGAACATCTACCGGTCGAACTATAACGGTCTGCAGGCGACGCTAACGGGACGCAACTATCATGGGCTAAGTTTCGTCGCCGGCTATACCTATTCCCATTCACTGGACCAGGTCGGTGCTAACTGGGATTTCGGCGCCGGATCAGGCATCCCGACGGACAGCACGCATCCGCAGCGGGAGTATGCCAGCAGCGACTTTGACATGCGTCAACGCTTCACCCTTTCACTCACCTACCTCATCCCTGGTAAGAAGGGTTTTGGCCAGCTGCTGGAGGGCTGGCAACTCAATTCCATCGTCAGCTTGTATGGTGCCCAGCCCTTTGGCGCAATGGATGCCGGCACCGATGTCAGCGGGACCGGCGAGGTCATCTCTGATCGCTGGGACTCTTTTGGAAATCCGAAAGACTTCAAGTCCACACCCGTCGGAATTCCATTCTTTCCAGGAACCCTCGATCCCACCAGCCCCAGCAATGCAAATTGTGGGACGAAAGCGCTGGTGCTGGACGGCGGAACGCCGGGCCTGGCGAGCGACGCGCTAGCGCTGTTTGGCTGCTACGCCAATGGCAGCTCCGTCATGATTCCACCGCCACTCGGGAGTTTCGGTACTATGGGCCGCAACATCTTCCGCGACACGGGGTTCCGCAACTGGGACCTCTCGGTGGCTAAGAACTGGAAGTTCGGGGAACGATTTGGCGCGCAGTTCCGTGCCGAGTTCTTCAATGTTCTGAACCATCCTAACTTTGCCAATCCTTTCGGAGGGCAGAATGGCTGGGCCCATAACGATCCCTCGACCGGCTCTTTCGGCTGTGCCTGTGCCACGCCGGACGTAGCGGCTTCCAACCCCGTGATCGGGTCGGGAGGCAGCCGAGCGATTCAGTTGGGTCTGAAACTCAGCTTCTAGTCACTACAAGTAGACCCGGAAAAAGACAGGTTGCAAGTTCGGACCGAAGCAGTTGAACCAAGTTGGGAAGCAAGGGAGCTGAGAAAAACAGGACACAAAACTCAGCCGAAGCCAGCGCCCGTTCTGGAAGGGTGGAGGTTTCGACGAAGTCCGTAGTGCTGCTGTTGATAGTCGGCTTGATTGGTCTGCTTATTAGTATGCTGGATCTTGTCCCGCGAATCGCTCCTACCGCTTGGGCGCAGCTCCCTTCCGGCAAGCCACCAGCGCCCCAGACACCCCCTCACGGCTACGTGATCACGAAACCCGTCAAAGGTTCGGACATCCCGGCGGACTACATCTTTGTTCTGACGCGAGACGAGATCTACCTGCCGATCGCTGTCCGCAAGCCAAGAGGCAACGGCCCGTTCCCCGTCATCACGATGGACTGGGGCGAGGGCAAGCGTGGGATGCTGAAGGTTGAAGAGCTGGTGGAGCGCCTGGCGCCGATGCAGGATCGCATGATCGCGTGCGGTTACGTTGTCGTGACCGTTAATTACCGCAATGAGATCCCATACCTCTATGAGCAACTCCTGCAACCGTCGCAAAATCTGCCCGACAGCATCAGTGGAGAGAGGCGAACGCTAAAATCTCACCCGACCCTCGATCACCAGGACTTGATCGCAACCATGCGCTATCTACAGAGCCGTACCCTATGTGGATAAGAACGCCATGGGTGCGATGGGTGTGAGTCACAGCGGCGAGCTGATCTTAAAGGCGGCCGTCGAGTATAACTTCGGCGCCGGAGTGTGCATCGAGCCGGCCGCCCACGAGTTTCTGAGCGTCAACACTGGCCCTATGGCACCGCGCAAAGAGACCGAGATCCAGTACAACGATATGGAAGTCGCCCGGAAGAACGCGGACAAGACCAAGGCGATGGAGCGCATCCAGCGAATCAATACTCCCATCCTGATTTTCGGCCGCGACACGGACCACCTGCAGGGCATCTTCAAGCTGACCAATGAGTGGATGCACGAAGCAGGCAAGGATGTAACCTGGGTCAGCTTCGATCATCCTGTTCACGGCTACGTGTTTATCAACGCGCAGCCGGATGGCTCCTATAGGCCCGACCCGATGCAGGAAAAGACATTCGAGATCTTGATGTCGTACTTCGACAAGCGTCTGAAGTCGAGAGTAAGCGGGCTAATAGAGTCGACGCCCCGGCAGCGCTCCGCAGACTGAATCCGCACCAGTTTCACGAAACGCTTAATGCAGGTCCTCGCGAAAGTAAAAAGAGGTATTGATGCCAGGATTTCATAATCTCTGCGCTGTTTTAATCCTCATGGTTGTCTTAACAATTATGATTACGGGCACCGCGTTTCCCCAGCAGCGCCGCGAACGAACACTCGATGAGATAAAGATGGAAGCGATCCATCGCGCGGAAAACGGAATGTATCCGCTAATCGGGCTCGATCCCGCAGACGTTCGCGAAGCCTTTGCTTCTATCAAGACAACTGATAAAGACGAATGGGCTGCCGCATTCATGGCGGTTGCCGACAGATATATGGCCCAAGCGAAGCTGCTTGAGGCCACAGATCCCACAAAAGCAAACGCTGACTACATCCGCGCATGGCGACTCTATTCTTTCGGCCGTTGGCCGATACCAGCGTCTCCTGGAAAACAACGTTCCTATGCCAAGGCGCTCGAAGCGTTTCGTGCTCACGCGCGCTTCTGGGACCCGCCGTTGGAGGTGGTGCACATTCCCTTCGAGGGGAAAGAAGTAATCGGATATTTGCGGCTGCCGAAGAATGCGCAGGGACCCGTGCCGCTGGTGATCGCAGTCAACGGTTTGGATAGCAGAAAGGAAGATCTGGCTGAAAGCTTCGGCGCAATCCTGCCCTACGGCATCGGATTTTTCGCGGTGGATGGGCCTGGCACAGGTCAGGCACCGATCAAAGTAAGCGAAAACGCGGAGCGGATGTTATCGCGCGTAATCGACTACGTTCAGACCAGGCCAGAAGTTGATAAGTCTAAGCTTGCGGTTCATGGGGTGAGTTGGGGCGCCTACTGGGCTGCCAAACTGGCCATCGTCGAGCGCGCGCGTCTGAGAGGAGCGAGTGCCCAGTCTCCACCGATTGATAAATTCTTTCAGAAAGAGTTCCTGATAAATTCGCTCTCGGGAAACCGCGAGTATCTATTCGATCAAGTGCCGGCTCTCATGAACATCCTGGACGGAGTTAAGTCCTTAGACGAAATGGCGTCGTTCCTGCCCAGGATGTCTCTCGTGTATCAAAACCTTCTGGGGAAGCCGATGGCTCCGATGCTGGTCATTGCTGGAGTCCTGGATACGCAGGTTCCAATATCTGACATCTACTTGCTTCTCGACAATGGTGACGTTCCCAAAGATGCGTGGATCAATCCCCGAGGCGGCCACCTTGGCAGGCAGATTAAGGTCTGGCCCGATCCAGCCATCTTCAAGCAGGTCATTATTCCTTGGCTGGTGCGCACCATGGATGTCGGTGTTCGTCCATAAGAGATTTGACTCTGACCATGGACTTCGCCCCCAAGTTGCTTGGCAGACGCATTAGCATGGCCGAGCAGCACTGGGATGAAGAAAAGATTTTCTCCTTGGAAGATTATCGAGCGGCGCCTCCGAAACGTCGGAAATTCCATTAATTCTCTGGTAGCTTTCTCCGGCGACCCGCGCTATGGTACGGCGATCGGCTACCGCTTGAAAATTTCCCGTTTTCAATGGGTAAAAATTCGGGCTGATACCGAACATGCTTTAGAATGAGCGCGGCGCAGAATCCCTCCCTCTCCGCCATTAGCCAAAAGTCGGAAATTCTAGCAGTTCCAGCGCCTCACCCGCATCTTGGCGTTGCAGCGCCACGGCGGCCCCAACCACTGGAGGAGACGAGGCTGTTTGAGTAGATCACGGGAAATGGCAAGCGTGCCAATCAAAGATTGTCTCAACAGACGGGTTCACCCCAATCGTCTGTGCGCAGTTTTGTGGCTAGCGCAATACCAAAAGACACTACTCGGCATGATTTGCGAAGGATCTGCGCGGCTGAGGTTCCAACAGGATACGAAACCATGGCAGTTGATACATGACGAAGAGCCGCAGCTGTATCCGGAGGGTTGTAGGTTCGAGTCCTAATCCCGTTCATTTCGTATTCGGTCCCGCGCTGTCCCAGACAGCACGACCGGAAAACGGTTTGCCGCCTCGCGCAGTGGATTATCAGCCAAGTGAGCATACCGTGCTGTAGTCTGCGGCTGAGTGTGCCCCAAGAGCTTGCCCACAATCGGCAAGGATACTCCGCTACTAACTAGGTGCGAGGCGAAGCTGTGACGCAAGTCGTGGATACGAACCCCGGAAAGGCCGGCGAGCTTGCAGACGCGAACCCAAGGGCCTTTCAAGTCCCTCAAGTATGCGCCCGTTCTGCCCGGGAATAGATGTTCGCCTTCGCGGGGTATCCTCTCCAGCAGGGACAATGCTTGTTCACTCAGCGGCACGTACTCCCTGCGCTTCTGCTTAGTGTGGTGGCTAGGCTTCGTCCATATGTGTCGCACCAGGTCAAAGTCGGTCCATTTCGACGTGAGCGCCTCGCTCTTGCGGCAGCCGGTTACCATCGAAAGCCGTATGGCGTTCATGGCACGCTCTGCCTCCTTGCGTAGAAACTTGCGCTGCTTTTCCGACACTTCGGCCTCGGTCGCGCAGCGGTCTGGGTATTCCTGCAGCGCGACCGCCAGCCGTTGCAACTCATCCTCGGACAGCCATCGCTCGCGCTTCTCTTCATGGAATCTCGGGATGCCGGCGGCGGGGTTCTGGGTGACGCACCACTCGTTCGTGCTGTCGGCAGCAACAAAGCTGAACATCTTATGCAGCAGTGCGAGCACGCGATTGGCACGATAAGGTGTGGCTCTCAGCGAAGCGTGCAGCTCGGATACATCGCGGTGGGTAATGCTGGAAGCACGCCTCCGGCCTTGCCTGGGAAGAATGATTGATTCCAGCATGGCCTTGTCCTCGGCAACGGACCGGGGCCGTTTGTGTACCTCCGCATGGTTGGACAAGTAGTACTCGGATAAGTCCTTCATCGTCCGCTGGCGCGCCTCTTCCTCGATGGCCTCTCGCTCCCGCGCCTCTTCCGCCACAAAAGGATCTTCCCCGCGGTCCACCAGCACCCGCAACCGCTGCGCCTCGTGACGCGCCGTTTCTGCCGTCCATGCGCACATCTGTCCGATGGTGTAGCGCCGTTCTCGGCCATGCACGCGGTAGTTCAGGACGAAACTCTTGGCGCCGTTGCTGGTGACGCGCAGTCCGAAACCGGCAAGGCCGTCGTCGTAGTGAATCTTGTAACCCGCCTTTGGGGGGTTCACCCGTTTGGCGAAGGTCTGGGTCAGGTTCGCCATCTCCGCGCTCCGTGTCCGTGTGATGTCCGTACTTTTCGGCTACGAATGTCTACGAGTGTCTCCCATATTCAGTGGATTGTCTAATTTTGTCTTGTATTCATGCGACTAGTGATGGAAGTAACTAAGAGGAAATGTCCGTTCTTGTCCGTACAAACCATAAATAATCTGACTCTTAATCAGTAGGTTGAACAGGTTCGATTCCTTCCGCGCTCACCATTCTTTTGTTTTCAACGCAGCTTCAACCTGCTGCTTCCGTTTTCGTAACACTTCGTAACAACTCCTCTACCACGACCGCGAGCGGCTGCCTGAAATCTTCCACGTCCGCGTGATCGTAGACGTTCATGGCCAACGCCACTTTTGCGTGGCCAAGAATGCCTGAAATCACTTTCGGATGCACTCCACCACGGCGCATGGTCGTTGTCAGCGTGTGCCTGAAATCGTATGCCGCGAACCTGCTGGAGGAGATTGACTCGGCAGGCGCAACGGTAATAGCTCGCTACATTCAGGGGCTTGGAGTGGACCAGTCGCTTGCCGAAGTTCGCTCCGGTACAACGAGTTATTACCAAGCGGACGGCTT
>QIAR01000812.1 GCA_003225595.1 Acidobacteriota bacterium
CGCGCCGGTGTCTTCGACATTCTTGGCCACGTCGAGTGCAGGAAATTTGGGCTTCCGGCGTGGGTGATATTCAAGCGTCTTCCAATCGAGAGCGAGGCGCTCGTCTTCTTTGTCTTCGTCTCCTTTGATCTTCTTGTAGAATCCGCCGCCGGTCTTGTCGCCCAGCCATTTGCGTTCGAGCATCTGCTTATAAAAATCCGGGAGGTTGAGGTCACTGTGCTCGTCGAGGGCGGCGGACAAGAGTGTCCGCCCCACACGGGCATCGGCGGGCGAGTTACCCGTCCCCACACTGGCATTGGCGGCCCGGAGTGCCCGCCCCACATCTTCCCCGGACATGTTCGCCACCACGTGGCCAAGGATGTCGAGTCCGACCAGATCAATGGTGCGGAAAGTGGCGGACCTCGGCCAGCCGACGGCTTGAC
>QIAR01000814.1 GCA_003225595.1 Acidobacteriota bacterium
TTCGGCATTCAGAGGGTCGGGTACTAACCCGCTTTGCAGCACTATCACGGGCGCATTGTTACCGCCGGTCGCGGTGAATTCCACGGTTTGCTTCGCAGGGAGGTATTTGATGTTCGCCAAGACCAAGCCTCCAGTCTGCTTGATGCGGAGGCCATAACCATCCTGTCCCATCCATTTTTTCCAAACGTAATACTTGATGACAACATTTTTCACGGCCATGCTGTTCGGGTTGTAGATAGCCCCTTTTACAAAGTAAAAATTACCGTTTTCGAGCAGGGAATCTCTAACGATTCTCAATGTTGATCCAGCGCCTTTGCTGTACACGGGTGAAACAAACATCAAGGCAAGGAGCATCGGAGCAAAGTTCATGATTAGTTTTTTCATGGATTGTTTCTCCATGCCGGGCGGAGTGGCTCGCACGATATCCGTTTTTCCCGTCGGCTTTCAGGGGGCGTCCTTCCGGACAGAAGGGCGTCTCGTCGGCTACTCGACGGGCGGAGGGACCATTTCGCCCGGCAACCGGGAATTATATATGGGGTTTGGGAAACTGCGGAGTTCAGCAGCCATGAGTCTCTGAATGCTGGTGCAACGCTAGTATTGCCTGCTCCGCATCCTGTCGGGCATCTTCGGCGTGCGCCAGCGCTTCCTTGAAAGCCGTGCGATTGTCCTGAGCTGCGGCCGCGGATAGAGACTTCACGGCTTCAGCCTGATGATCCGTTGCCGTGACGTAGGCATCAAGTAGACGACCTTTTTCTTCGCAGAGCATCAGGCGTTTAACGGTTCCGACAGTTCCCAAACGTGACTCGCTAGCTTCCCTCGTGTGTTAGTGACGCTTGCGGGTTTTGTGCAGGAAATATCGCCGTTCGGCTTTGGTCATGTTGCGATGCA
>QIAR01000813.1 GCA_003225595.1 Acidobacteriota bacterium
CGCGGTCGCTCTCAGGCGTGGGAATGATTTCCAGCAGGCGCATGTAGCGCGGCGGATTGAAAAAATGAGTGCCAAACCATGACCGGCGAAAGTCGTCGGAGAAACCTTCAGCAATCCTGGCGACCGGCAGGCCGCTGGTGTTGGTGGTGATGATGGTTCCGGGCTTACAAACCGCTTCTACCTTCTTTAATAAGGCCCGCTTGATGTCGAGGTTCTCGATGACAGCTTCGATAATCCAATCGACTTCGGCCACGCGCTTTAGGTCGTCTTCAAAGTTGCCCACCGTGACCAGGCGCGCGAGTGAGGACTCGAAGAAAGCAGCGGGTTTGGATTTCTTAGCGGCGTCAAGTCCGGCGGCGGCGATCTTGTTGCGCGCGGGGCCGTCAGCATGCGGTGGAACGATGTCCAGCAGATAACTGGGCACGCCGGCGTTGGCGAAGTGGGCGGCGATGC
>QIAR01000399.1 GCA_003225595.1 Acidobacteriota bacterium
TTGTGTGTCGGTATCAGTAGAAATGGAGGGCGCGGTATCGATTGCGAATTTGTTGCCGCACTTCGGGCAGGAGCGGGCATAATCAGGCAACTCCGAGCCGCAGTGCGGACACAGCATCGCTTCCTCCCGATTTCAAGGAGGTTATTAGCGAGGAGAGCGGGTGTCAATCCCGCGAAACCCGCAGCGTCATACCACAATGGAAATGTCCCCGCATTCTCCACAATAGAAAGGTCCCCGGTTGTAGTTTCACCAGGCCCAGGAAAAAGCCGGTGTTTTCATTTGCTGCCAGCCTTGTCGCCAAGGATGATGGCTGGCCGGAGCCAGTCTGGGTTTGAGTTTCGGGGATGGGGGTGCGGTGGAAGGGGCAGCGCCCGTTCCTCTGCCCATCGCGGGAGAAGAGAACGAGAGCTCGCGAACTCGCAGACGTTGTCCGCGATAGTTGATCGCGATCTCGCCCGCTCGGTTCTCCCGCACCAGCACGCGCGAGCCAGCATGGCGCAGCAGCCGCAGAAGGACGAGCTGCAGAAAAAGCCGATCCCCAACTAAGACGCTCGCAGCACGTCGTAGTGCTTCATGTAGGGCCCCAACTCTTGCTCCGGGAAATAGCGGCTGTCTTCGGGATAGTAAACCGCGCACTCGGGCTCCGGGCCGGCGAAGCCCCGGATAGCTTCCATGTTGTCCCAGAGCGTAACCAGAACATACTTGGTCTCGTCCCCAATCTCCCGTCGCAGAACCAATACTTCCCGAAAGCCCTCCTTCCCTATATTCCTTCAGCCCCGTCTGCTCCAGGTAGTGGTAGTACGCCTTGCCCATTCCTGGCCGAGTGCGGCCCTGCCAGATTCTCGCGATCATAGATTCCTCCAGGCTTTCCAAGTCTAGTCATTGGATAGCGCTTCGCGCGTTGTAACTCGTGGGAAACTCAACAAACCGTGTGGGGACAGCCGCCCTCGGCTGTCCGTCGAGCGCAGCTCGACCATTTGTGATCACCAGGAGCGCTGCTCCCTACGGCCCCGGTCGCCCGCGATCAGTTTGTAAAGTCTCTGGAGCGCGTCCGCCAGCGTTATGAATTCGCAGTCGTGGGATACGTCGTCATGCCGGAGCATTTCCATCTTTTAATCAGCGAGCCGGAGAAGGGAACTCCTTCTGTCGTGATTCAGGCTCTGAAGCTGGGAGTTGTACGGCGTCTGTTCCCCACGTCTCGCAAAAGCGCGAGAAACCTGCCCTGAGCGCAGTCGAACGGGTGGGGCTCCTCCAAATACACCCGGGGCCAGCAACCGCGAAAGCCCCACGTCTCGAAAACATGAGACATGGAGCACCCCGTTGTTTTCTGATCGCAGATGTGGGCCACCCGCCGTGTCCCCTTTCTCTTGACGCACGTGCTGGCCAGGAGGATACTTCACCCTAAGCCGAAACAGCCGCCTTGCATCGTGAGGAACGCAGCTATGTAGTCAGGGAGATCGAAAAAGCATTAAATTCCGGCGCCAAGAGAGCGCCGCGTCACAATGACCAGGCCTCAATACATCATTCTGCTGACCCTTTCGGCTCTGGTGGTTGTCACAGTCCTGGCAATCCTAGGCGCAAATCTAGGTTTTTTCCCCGGTGCCCAGCAGTCACAGCTTGCGAAGTGGGGGCCAGCCGGTGCTTTGGCCGAGATCATCGCTCTGTTTTCGTTCGTGGCAAAGATCATTTTCGGTAAACAACCGGGTAGGTTCAGTCTGCTGATTGGTCCCCCCGAGACACCCTCGAACCTGCGCGACTTTGACATCACGTTAATCGAGTGGGTACAGGAAAACTGCTTTGTCCTGTACGGCCAGAATAGCCGAGAAAAAGTCCGAGTGGTTCCGTCAAGGATCGGGCGCGGTTTCCGGGTCCAGTTTCCGGCAGGACTAGTAGAGAAGATTAACCCTGAAGAAGCAATGGAATTGCAGCTGAAAGACAGGAAGGGGAACCAGTGGAACGTTAAGCCATTCTTGCCTTTTGAGAATGTCATGCCGCTGTCGGTCGTTGAGCCGATCGAGAAAATCGTTCGAGATTATGGAGATGAGGGGGCATGAGCATTCGCTTCCGGAATTACTCAATGTTTACTGAGAAGAAATACGATCGGAATTGGTACGAATGGTGTGTTTTCGTCGACAGTGATAGGGAAGTCGTGGACAGAATCAACGCTGTTGAATACAAACTACATCCAACATTCCCCGATCCCGTTCGCCTAATTACTCAGAAGGAAAACAGGTTCGCCTTATTCTCGTCGGGGTGGGGAGGGTTTTTGTTAAGGACACGAGTCATCTTCGAGGATGGGAGCGAAGAGGCTGGCGGATATTACTTGGCTCTCGACAAGGATTCTTGGCCGAAGGAACCCGCGCCATCGCGTTTCGGCAGCACAGTGGAGCAATCAGTTTATGCAGTGTTAGCGGAGGGCAAGTATCGCTGGCGGAAGCTGAGCACAGTGGCGAGTCGGACTGGCTTGTCGACGAATAGCGTTCAGCAGGTGCTTGGCAAGTTGGAAGTGGCGAATCTCGTGAGAAAACTCCCCTATCCATCCATCGATGGGCAGGAACTGTGGGCGGCCACAGCCGCGGTAGGGGTTATGCCTCGACTCTGAAATGAGTGAACACCGCTTGCCGGTCGGTATCCACCCTCCGTTTTTGGAGCGGGATCCCACATTCGTCTCGCGCTTGGGATTTTTCCGCTTACTCGCTCTCGAAAGCTGGGGTTACACTCACGGAAAGGCTAAGTACGTCCGCGCCTTAGGGGTATATATATGCGCGTTGTTCAGCAGTTGATGCCTGGCTCAGTCGTCAAGGTCTGGAGCAAGAGATACGTTTGCTGGCATAAAAGGAATGATTGATTGTCCGGACCCGTCCACTGGCGAACAGCGAGTCATCCATAGCGAGAAGGGCAACTTCGTCCGGACAACGTCCCTTTTAGAGTTCTCGGTCGGTGAGACGGTTAGCCCCTTATGGGTTCCTCAGACCCGAGAACAGCAAGATGCCGCGATTCTGCGTATGCACAGCCTTGATGGGCAACCCTATGATCTGTTCGCGGCAAACTGCGAACACGTAGTCAATTGGGCCGTGACCGGAAAGTCGTTCAGTGAGCAACTGGTCTTTGCGGTCGTCGTCGCTCTGGGTGCAGCGGTGATTGCACTTGCGGTTGCGAAATCGAGCCTAGGATACCGGACGCTGGTCATCGGTACTAACCTCGGCTACGCATAATGGGTCATGAGCCGATACATTTTTTTGCAGTAAGGGATGAAGAGCTGCAGAAGAACGTAGGCCTGCTCACGATCCACAATCTTTCCGGTGGGGTGCCCTGATTGGTTTCTAAAAGTTCGAATGATCGACAAAATACCAGCGAAATGAGTGTCTAGGTCTTCCTTGACGTCCGGCGGCAGATTCCGAGTTTGCTGGTCCAGAATATTCTTGAATTTATTCACCTTCTGAAGAATTGTTCGTTCCGTGGCGACACTTGCAAATGTCGCCGAGTGCGCCACGCTCCGTTCAATGGTCTCGACCAGAAGCAAGAAGGTATGCTCGGTCGCTACGCCCAGCATCACTGTCGACGCAAGTATGCAGCCAGTTCGAAAGGACTGCATTGCCTCTTTGAGGTAAAGGAGTGTTGTGTCATCGATGGCTGGGATTTCCGATCTGAGCAGTCTCTCGTAAGAAGAAACATCATGAAAGAAGTAGGCCTGCTGGTGAGCGACTATCCTCCCACCAAACTCAGTGACGCGGAAGAAGGGGAATTCCCGGTCAGCGTCATTCAAGCCGAGGGTAATGATCCCCTCGCGAAACAGCGTCCAGAACACCTCCAGAAATCGCCCCCTGTCGTTGGCCGACAACGAAGGTCCGAAGGTGCCCCCTCCTTGGTAGCCGCGTTCTCGTGGTCTGCTCTCGCGTCGTTCGAACACCTCCGCGACTCCGATCAGTAGGTTCTGGTATTGGGTCAGGTCGTATGATGCTCGCTCTCGCCCCGCGATAGGTCTAGCGCGGCAGCGCGAATCTCTTCAAAGCTATGATCCACTGATAACCTCGCGGACGCAATGATAACTCTTGTTCGGCCGTCCTTCGCATCATCCAATATCGGTTGCGGTTTCCGCTGTGGCACAATGTCCAGCAACAAATATTGAGGTCCTGAGAGCGGATTCTTCCCATCGGTGACGAGTCGCAAACCGCCAAAGACCAGAAGACGTCCATCTCACCAATGCTCTCGGTTCGAAACGGGGCGAAGGCGATCGAGTTCTACAAAGCGGCGTTCGGAGCTGGGGAATTGTTCCGCCTCGACGCCGAGGATGGGTCGGTGGTCGCCCGGCTGTCCGTGGGGGAATCTGAATTCTGGGTTGCGGACGAGTCTCCGGAGAACAAGAATTTCAGCTCCGAGTCGCTGGGCGCTGAGTTTCGGGGAGGTGCCACGGTGCGGACCGACGCCGAATAAGCCCAACAAATCGCACCACTTCGTACATTTATATACGATATATAAATATTGGCAAAA
>QIAR01000400.1 GCA_003225595.1 Acidobacteriota bacterium
ATGATGGCGCGAGGATCTTTGAGCTGAATTTTGTCGAGGCCCACGTCGGCAGTGACGTCTTTGAATCCATCCTGGCCCAGGTTGCGGAACAGGCGGACTTCGCCTCTACCGTCTCTCACCTGTCCAACAAATGCGATATCAATCCAGCCATCGTTGTCATAGTCGAAGGCGGCGACACCAAATGCCTTGAACAAATCGGTTTGCGGAATGTCGACACGCTCGAAGCTCTTGCCATGGTTATTGTGCCAGAGCGTAATCGGAGCCGACCCGGTATGGGCAAGAACTACATCCATCCAGCCATCATGATCGAAATCTAGAACAGCCATTCCCGTGCTGGCTGTACTAACGGAGAATGCTTCACGCTGAGTGAACTTGCCTTCCCGCGGATTTTCAAAGACGGTTGGGATCCCGACCGCGTTTGTCACAATGATATCCACCGCCCGATCGTTGTTCCAGTCAGTGCCAACAGCGGCAAAGCTAGTCGCGGAGCCCTGAAGTCCAATCGAAGATGAGACTTCGGTAAAAGTTCCGTTCCCGTTATTGCGCCACATTGAGTTTGTTCCGTGGCGAGTCGATGTCAGAGTTAGACTTGTCTGGCACCAAATAGGACCAGGGCCGCCACAGAGTCTCCCTGGCGGGTCATTCGGAGACTGGGTGACATACAGATCTAAGTCACCATCGTGGTCATAGTCGACCCACGTAACACTCACGTTTAGGCCATCACTCTTGATACCGGCTGTCTGTGTGACATCTTTGAATGTGCCGTTCTTTTCGTTGTGCAGCAGCAAAACCCGGCCGTTCATAGTCACAGCAAGGTCCGCGATTCCGTCATTATCGTAATCACCGGCCGCGCATCCGATCCCACGAGACGCCAGATCAAGCCCGGCTCGTTTGGTTACATCTTCAAACTTGCCGTTCCCGAGATTGTGGTAGAGCGACATCCCACCTTCTGTGCCGTCGTCAGGCAGAAAGATGTCGATTTTCCCGTCGTTGTCGTAGTCGAGAAAGCAGGCACCCGGTCCGAGATATGAAGCGAGATCCTCGCGCGGCCCCCGATCAGCCTTGGTCACCAGCCCTGCCCTCTCTGTCACATCCACAACCTTCACCGGAATCTGCGGCGGGACTTTGACAGTGGCGGCTTGCGATTCCTCCGCCAGCGAATACTTGCCCTGCTCGCCGTACGCCAGGCTCACTGGCGAACCGAGCTTGTTCTGCGTGATGTACTGGAAGCGCGTGAGGTGCTGGCGGGCCTGCGCCATATTGCCGGACTGCTGGTAGGCACGCGAAAGTCCGAACTCTGCGGACGCATGCAGCGGATTCAGCTTGAGCGCGTGCTGGAAGGCCTCGATCGCCTGCGGATATTGTTTAGCCTGCGCGTACACCGAACCGAGGAAGTACCAAGAATCGGCATCGTTGGGATCGATTTCCGTGACATGGCGGAAAGCATCTGCGGCGGCTTGCGTATCACTCGTGTTTTTGTAAAGCAAGCCCAGGTTGTACCAGGCGTGCGGATCTTTGGGGTCGCGCTTGATTGTCTCGACCAGAAGCTGCTTTGCCTGATCTAGACGTTGCAAATTGAGCAGGGCGATTCCACGGTTGAGTTGGGGGATTTGCTGCTTGGGATCAAGCGCGGCCGCTGCTTCGAAGGATTTCAGAGCTTTCTCGAAGAGCTGCTGGTTCATGTAAGCCGCGCCGAGATTGTTCAGACGCGCTTCAGTGGACTTGTCCGCGGGACTTGCCGGAGCAGGTTTTTGTGGCGCAGCGGCGAAGACGACGAGCGCTAGCGCCGAAAGGGCGATCAAAATGAAGGTGGCTCGAGTGCATTTCATGAATTGAAGAGGGCTGCCCTCAGCGGCTAAAGCCCTTCAGTCTATCCGAAGCTTTCGGCACGACTGAAGTCGTGCCCTTCCCAGTTGGCCCTTCCCTTCCGGCCGTGGCTCGTACGCCCGTGCTCGTCGCATATCCGTGGCTCGTCATACATACGTTGTTTGTCCTCTGCCTGTGGCTCGTCCTACGTCGGTGGCTCGTCGCACATTCGTTACTCGTTCGTACATCCGCCTTTCATCGTACTGCGGTGGCTCGTCGTACGTTCCCGGTTCTCGGCTTGCCATACGGTTTCGACGCAATCACGCCCTTGCCTTCCTGAATCGTAACCGTCTGGTCTCCAGGAATATTGGAGAGTTTGTCCACCTGCCCGCTGGGCCACTGCACCTCGAGGGTATCAACTTTGGTCTGCGAGCCCAGGCCAAAAGTAAGCACCAGTTCGCTCTGCGACAAATAGCTTGATCCGCTGCGTAGCATTTGCGACTGCTTGTCATTTCCGGAGTTAACGTGGACCACGGCCCCTATGCCATCCCGATTCGACTTTGTTCCTACGAGCTTTACCCGCAAGCTGTGGTTCGCACCGCCCTCGTTGCGAAATAACCAGACACGTCCTCCGTTAGTGGTAAGCAGAATGTCGAGAGCGCCATCATTGTCGATATCCGCGTATGCCGCTCCCCGCGCGACCTTCGGGCTCGCGAAAGCAGCACCCATTTGTTGAGTCACTTCCCGGAACTTCCCGCCCCCCAGATTTCGGAAGAGGTGCGGGGGCTCAGCGTAGGCGACGCGCTTCTGCACCCTCTCGATTTCATTTTCGATGTGACCGTCGGCAACGAATATATCGGGCCAACCATCGTTATCGTAGTCAAAGAAGAAGCAACCGAAGCCGAGAGTAACCAAGGTTGCGCGGCCAACTTCGGAACGCGGCGCTTCGTCCACGAACAGGCCATTACCCTCATTGTGGTAGAGGGAGAGCATCTGATTGGCAAAATTTGTGATGATAATGCTGGGATGGCCGGAGTGGTCATAATCCGCAGCGTCCACGCCCATCCCAGCGCGCGCGATTCCATCTTCACTGAAAGCGATGCCCGCAGCCACACCACGCTCCTCGAAGCTGCCATCTTTTTTGTTCAGGTAAAGCTTGTTAGGTTGCGTGTCATTGGCCAGCAGGATGTCGGGCCAGCCGTCGCCGTTGTAGTCGAGAATCGCAACGCCAAGGCTTTTTGAAGTCGGATCGGAGAGTCCGGCTTTCTGCGTCGCGTCTTCGAACTTGCCATTGCCCAAGCTGTGCCAGAGGCGCGCCGACGCTCCCTTGTACGACTCCGGGGTGCAATAAGACTTGTGGACACCGTCGAGAGTGCAATAAATGTCCGTTTGCGGGGACCACTGCACATAATTGGCGACGATGAGGTCGAGCTTGCCGTCGCGGTCGTAATCTACCCAGGCTGCGCTGGTTGAGAACTCGTTCGGCCCCCACAAGCCGGCAGTTTTCGTCACGTCGGTGAACGTACCGTTGCCGTTGTTGTGAAAGAGACGGCTCTGCCCGAGCGCACTGATGAAGACATCATCGTAGCCATCGTTGTCGTAGTCGCCGATCGCAACACCCAGGCCGAACATCGGGACGCTGAGTCCAGCTTTGCGGGTCACGTCGGTGAAAGTACCGTCGCGGTTGTTGTGATAAAGCTTGAGCGTGGAAACGGCGCGCTGGTGGCCAGGCCAGTCTTCGCCATTCACGATCAGGATATCGGGATAGCCGTCGTTGTCATAATCAATAAAGGCACAGCCTGGGCCCATAGTTTCTGGAAGCCATTTCTTGCCGAACGCGCCATTGTTGTGGATGAAGTGAATGCCGGCTTGAGCGGTAATGTCGCGGAACTGAATCTGCTGGGCGTGGGCGAAGCCGATTAGCAATAAAGGTATCAGGAATGTGCGTAAAAAAATTAAGTGTGAGATTTCTTCCGGTACAGCGGCTAAAGCCAATCTCAATATAACCGCTCTCACAGCACGGCTAAACAGGCTGCGGAAAAACGCGCCTGCGCGACAAATCGTTGCCACAGTGGCTAAATCCGTCACAGATTCGAAACGGCTTTCGCGGCCCTGAAGAGCCGCTCTTCCTCGGTGCTGCACGCATGCGCCAGTTTTTCCGCAGTCGGTAAAGCCATGCCCTGACACGAACCAGGACGTTCTTAGGAAGAGTGCCGCCGGCTTGCACATTATCTGGAGGCTCTGGC
>QIAR01000401.1 GCA_003225595.1 Acidobacteriota bacterium
CTCAGCGGCACGGAAACGTGCTCATGAATTGCCTGCCGTTCGTTATTGTCTTCGGAATTAAGCCGGCGATAGGGCCCGGTAATCGTTTGAGATGCCTCGTCGGCTTTGAAGCGAAGATATCGCCCCTCGTGTTCTTTCGCTTTTTTCTCGTCGCCGAGCCCGTTGTAACAGAGCATCAGGTTGTAGTGTGCCTGAAGATCTTCGGGATCAATGGCGAGAACTCCTTCCAGTGCCTTCACGGCATCCGCGTACTTGCGTTGCAAGAAGAGAATGCGCCCGAAGTCATTCAGAGCCACCCGATCGCGTGGATACTGTGCCAGCACTTTGCGAAGGTGGTCCGCAGCCTCGTCGTATTTGCCATCCGCACGCAGAACCTTGGCGTAAAAGAAATGGGCGCGTGCAAGGCTAGGACTGATTGACAATGCCTTTTCCAGCATATTGCGCGCACGGTCCATGTCGCCTTCCTGGACAGCGGCACGGCCGATGTTAACC